>JANLQT010000623.1:0-6727 GCA_031368035.1 Rhodobacterales bacterium
AGATATCATCTCGTCTCATCCACCGAGCATGGCACAAGGCATCGACAATGGGAATCGTCCGTCAGGTGACGAACACTAGCACTTTGGGTTTTCTGAACTCTGTGATCTCGCGAATCGGTTTTTTAGTGTAAAGATCGGTCATGCATGTTTGGAAGAGGAGTTGTCCGATGCCGCTCTATCTGACCCGTTTCAGCTATACACCCGAAACTTGGGCACGACTGTCAAAGAATCCGGAAGACCGACGCAAGGCAGCGACAAAGTATATCGAATCAGTCGGCGGCAAACTGCTCGGATTTTGGTATGCGTTTGGTGCGCAGGATGGGTACAATTTGTGGGAAGCGCCTGACAATGTCTCGATGGCCGCTGTAGCCGTTGCGATTGGCGGCGGCGGCGCCGTTTCGAAATTCGAGACGACGCCTTTGTTGACCGTCGAAGAAATGATTGAAGCACTCGGTCGGGCACAGGGGGTCGCGTATGTGAAACCTGGCGCATAGTTGGCTGCAATTTCTTGACACCCACATTGCCGCAACTTTTGACTTCGCCAAAGATATTTGGGGACGGATGAAACCCGACGTCAGTGGCCCCCTTTCGCCTTGCTGCCAAGCGCGCTACATCGGTGGCATGGGATAAGGAAGCAGCATGGCCAAGGACAACCCGAACAGCTTCATGACCGGCCCCGACGAGAATGGCCGCTTCGGCATGTTCGGCGGGCGCTTCGTGTCCGAAACCCTGATGCCGCTGATCCTGGACCTTGAGGATCGCTACAATTTCGCCAAGACCGACCCGACCTTCTGGGCCGAGATGGACGATCTGTGGAAGCACTACGTCGGCCGCCCCTCGCCTTTGTATTTCGCGCCGCGCATCACGTCCGAACTCGGTGGTGCCAAGGTCTATATGAAGCGTGACGAGTTGAACCACACCGGCGCGCACAAGATCAACAACGTGCTGGGGCAGATCATTCTGGCGCGGCGCATGGGCAAGACCCGGATCATCGCGGAAACCGGCGCGGGCCAGCACGGCGTGGCAACGGCGACGGTTTGTGCCAAGTTCGGTCTGAAATGCGTGGTCTACATGGGCGCGCATGATGTCGAACGCCAGGCGCCGAACGTGTTCCGCATGAAGCTGCTGGGGGCCGAGGTGATACCGGTTACCTCGGGTCGCGGCACCCTGAAGGACGCGATGAACGATGCCCTGCGCGACTGGGTGACCAATGTGCGCGACACGTTCTACTGCATCGGCACCGTCGCCGGCCCGCACCCCTATCCCGCGATGGTCCGCGATTTCCAGTCGATCATCGGCAAGGAAGTCCGCTGGCAGTTGGAGGAGCAGGAAGGCAAGGGCCGTCTGCCCGACACGCTGATCGCGGCGATCGGCGGCGGGTCCAACGCCATGGGCCTGTTTTATCCCTTCCTCGACGATCCGACGGTCAACATCATCGGCGTTGAAGCGGGCGGCAAGGGTGTCGATGACCGCATGCAGCACTGCGCCAGTCTGACCGGCGGCCGCCCCGGCGTGCTGCATGGCAACCGCACCTACCTGTTGCAAGATCCGGATGGGCAGATCCTGGAAGGCTTTTCCATCAGCGCCGGCCTCGATTACCCCGGCATCGGGCCGGAACATTCCTGGCTGCACGACATTGGCCGCGCGCAATATGTCTCGATCACCGATGCAGAGGCGCTGGAGGCGTTCCAGGTCTCGTGCCGCCTGGAAGGTATCATCCCGGCGCTGGAACCCAGCCACGCTTTGGCCCATGTGATGAAGATCGCGCCGACGCTGCCGAAGGACCATATCATCGTGATGAACATGTGCGGGCGCGGCGACAAGGACATCTTCACGGTCGCCAAGCATCTGGGCGTGACGGTCAACGTCTGACGGAAAAGGCCCGGATTGGCTTGGGCGCGGGCGAATCAGCAGGCGCCGCGGGCTGATCAGGCCAGTGGCGAAGGCGCCCAGACCTAAACTTCAGGTGGAGGCGCCCCGCGCCGCACGGATCATCGCCCAGCTTCGGCGCGGCATTTGGGCCGCGCTGACGGCTGCTGCGCGGCCCAATCTTGCAAAAGTCTGAACGCGGGTTCAGACCAAGGTCTTAACTATTTGAATCGATTGGGGGCTTTGGCCCTAAACCGCAGTTTAGTGCTGCCCCTCAGGGGTTTAATGGACAGCCGCCTACCCTCAGGTCAATACCATTGGACCCGTTGGTTCACCATGGTTGTGAAGCCGACCCCGACGGCAGACCTGGCTGGGCCGCACCGATCCTACTGTCCCTGGATCGCGGACCAGCCAGGTCAACCCGACGGAGCACGATCGGAACCAACCCGGCCGAAGGGCCAATACCTCCAGGCACGGTGCGTGCCGGAAAGGACTGACATGAAAAATCTTCTTCTTGCCACCGCCTTCGGGATGATCGCCAGCCTTGCCCATGCGGGCATCACGGCAGATCAGGTGGCGGCCGCGATGACAAAGGCGGGCTACACCAATGTCGAGGTGAAATCCGTTGGCGGCCAGATGAAGGCCGAGGGCATCATGAACGGCGCCCAGGTCGAGGTGATCTATGACATCGCGACCGGCCAGATCATCAGCCAATCCAGTCATTCGGGCGTCAAGTTCGACTCCTCGGGATCGACCACCGGTGTGTCGAGCGGCACTTCGGGCGATGACGTTGGCGAGGACGTTGGCGATGACAACGGCGGATTGGACGACGGTTCCGATGATGCGGCCGGCCATGATGCCAATGACGACAATGGCGGATCAAGCGCCGGATCGGATGATGCGGCCGGCCATGACGCCGGTGACGACAACGGCGGCTCGACCAGCGGGTCGGGCGAATCCGGCGCTTCGGGCAAGGGCGGCAGCGACGAGTCCAGCGACGACTGATCGGCGCCGGTGTGACAGCGACCCGGCCCGGCGGGCACGGGGTCATAAATGCAACGGGGCTGCGGTTGGCACTTGCCGGACCGCAGCCCCATCCTGATACTAAGACCATGCGGAGATAGATCATGCAGCGGCGCGCTTTTATTTTGACCCTTGCCGGGGGGCTCGCTACGGCGCTGCCGGCCGTCGCAGCGTTTTCCGATGATGTCGTTGTGCAACTCGCCCAGCAGGGCTATCAGAACATCACCGTGTCAACGACATGGCTCGGCCGGGTCCGTATTCTTGCCGTGCGCGATGGTGGCACGCGGGAAATCGTTCTGAACCCGCGCACAGGAGAGATCCTGCGCGATCTTTGGACGGCTGCAGATGGGACGCAGAAAACGGTCTCGATCGTCGATGATGTAAGGGGAGGCGATCATACCTCTGCTTCCGGCGACGGATCGGGCCAAGGATCGTCTGACGGAACATCGGGCAGTGACACGTCTGGTACGGATGACGGGTCCTCGTCCGGCGGAGAAAGCGGCTCGGGCGACGGCGCCAGTAGCGGCGGTTCGGACTCCGGAGGGTCGGATTCGGGCAGTTCGGACTCGGGCGGAAGCTCAAGCGGAACAGGCGACGGGTCCACTTCGGGCGACAGTTCGGGTGGATCGGATGACGGCGGAACGTCAGGCGGCTCGACAGGGGGCAGCACGGACGGGTCAACCAGCAGCACCGACGACAGCGGGACCGGCACGGGAACCGGCTCCGGGAGCGGCGGGCGTGAAGATGACGGGCGCGAGGATGACGGCAAGCTGCGTTGACTTAATTTGAGGTGTAACCGTGAAACCGTGCGGCGAAGTATTTCGTTCGCGGCCGGATCCGGGGCAGGGGCGGCATGAAGAGACAAGGCATAATTGCAGGGATTTTCCTGATCCAGGCGCTTTGCGCCTTGGTGTTTACCTCCGATGTGCTGTCCTCGGTGATCGGCATCCAAACCCATCCCCTGCCTTGGGAACTGCGCGAGTTGATGGAAATTGGCGCCGCCATCGGGCTGGTCCTCGGCACGGTTTTCGGCGGCCTGACGATGTGGCAACTGATCCGAGAGCGGAACGAAGCGCAGGAACGCTTGCGCCGCGCCTCGGGCGCCTTTGGCGACCTTCTGAACGAGAAATTTGGCGAATGGGGTCTGACCTCGGCCGAGCGCGATGTGGCGCTGTTTGCCATCAAGGGCATGTCCACTGCCGAGATTGCCGGTCTGCGCAAGACCTCGGAAGGCACCGTCAAGGCCCAGACCAATGCGATCTATCGCAAGGCCAGCGTGACGGGCCGCTCGCAGCTGCTGTCGGTGTTCATCGAGGATCTGATGCGGGATGACGGCGTGCTGCGCGCCCATGCCGAAGGCATGCAGACCGGCGCCGGTCCCACCGGCCGCAGTCAGTCTTCGGTCGCATAGGCTTTCAGCACCGCCAATGGCACGAGGTCCAGCGTTCGGGCATGGGTGGCGGCAAGGCGCACGGGCGGGGCCGCGCCTTCCTCATGCGCCTGCAGGAACCGCGACGCAACCAGACACCAGCCGTCGCCGGGCTTCAGGCCGGGAAATCCGAACTCGGGCCGGGGCGTGGTCAGATCATTGCCAAGGTATTTCGACAACGCGAGAAATTCCGCCGTCATGATGGCGCAGACCGTGTGACGCCCGGTATCCGCAGCCCCGGTGTCGCAGCAACCATTGCGCCAATAGCCCGTCATGGGCCGCTTCGAGCACGGCTCCAGCACCCCGCCCAGAACGTTTCGGCTATCTTCCTTCATCTTGGTCCTCCTGCCCCGTCACCATAGGCACCCCGCAGCGCGCCGGAAAGCAAATGCTTGGCCCGCCGGTCGTCGCCGCCGCCGCGCCCGCGGCACCGGGCTGGCTAAAGCGGCGTTTTCAGATCGGGCGGACCCACCCGTTGCGCCATAAGGCCGATGGCCAGACTGTCGCCGATGCGGTGCGCCAATGCGGACCAGGCCAGCGCCGTCTCGGGTGGCAGGTTGCGGCGCAGGATGGTGTCGAACAGGCCCAGCCAGGGGATGAACATGCCGGGCCGCACATTGCCCGCAGCCTTGTGCACGGCCAGCGGGTTGCCGTCATAGCCCTTGTCCAGCCCGATGGCGTTCTTCCAGAACCGGATGATCTTGGCTTCATGCGCGCTCCAGTCGGTGACATGGGCGGCAAAGACCGGACCAAGCCCGGGGTGCTGGCGGATGGCGGCATAGAAATCCGCGACCACTGCCGAAATCTGGGCGTCGGTCACCTCAAAACGTGCGGTTGGCAGGGTCTGGATCATAAGCATATGTCATCCGCCCCGCGGCTGGGGGCAATCGGGCGCGATGCCGCAGCGCTTGGGGCCTTTACCGGAGCGCGGGGCCTTTCTATAAGGCGCGCATGGCTTTGTTCTGCGTCCGCATCGCACGAATTATCGGCCCGGCGTTCTGACCTCAGACGCCGGGATCAGGGCGCATTGCCGCCCGCCCCGAAAGCCGACCTATCCGATGCAAGGACCGCCCCAATGGCCGCCGATACGCCCGTGACTGCCCCCCCGAACGCCCTCGACTACCGCAACACCGTGTTTCTGCCTGAAACCGATTTCCCGATGCGCGCCGGCCTGCCCCAACGCGAGCCGGACTGGCTGGCACGGTGGGAAAGGCTGGGCGTCTATGACCGTTTGCGGACCAAGACCGGCCCCGATGGCGGCAAACGCGCCGATTTCACCCTGCACGACGGCCCGCCCTATGCCAATGGCCACCTGCACATCGGCCATGCGCTGAACAAGGTGCTGAAAGACATGGTCGTGCGCTCCCAGCAGATGATGGGCAAGGACGCGCGGTACGTGCCCGGCTGGGACTGCCACGGCCTGCCGATCGAGTGGAAGATCGAGGAACAATACCGCGCCAAGGGTCTGAACAAGGACGATGTGGACGTGGTGGCCTTCCGCCAGGAATGCCGCAAGTTCGCCGAAGGCTGGATCGACGTGCAGCGCGAGGAATTCAAGCGACTTGGGGTGACGGGAAACTGGGCCGATCCCTACCTGACGATGAATTTCCACGCCGAGGCGGTGATCGCGCAGGAATTCATGAAATTCCTGATGAACGGGAGCCTGTATCAGGGCTCCAAGCCGGTGATGTGGTCGCCGGTCGAAAAGACCGCGCTGGCCGAGGCGGAGGTGGAATATCACGACCTTACCAGCCACACGATCTGGGTGCGGTTCCCGGTAGTCGCAGCCGCGTCCTCGTTCAAAGGCTCGGTTCTTGCAGCTGCGGATGCCGACCTTTTGGGCGCGTCAGTTGTGATATGGACTACGACGCCTTGGACAATTCCACAAAACCGGGCTGTCGCCTACAACCCCGGTATCGAATATGGGGCATACCGGGTGACGACCGTTGGGGAGAACTCCTTGGCTAGAGTTGGGGAAGTCCTTATTTTATCCGCATCCCGTGCGCCTGAAGTCCTTCTCCAGGCCCGTATTGAAGCGTTTGAAAAGGTTCGTTCGGTCACGGAGCACGAGCTCGCCTCACTCACGTTGAAACATCCCTATTTTGGCCTTGTGCCCGGCGAAGTGGATGACGGCAACAACTGGAACTTCCCCGTCCTTATGGTTTCTGGCGATCACGTGACCGACGATGTCGGAACCGGCTTCGTGCACACCGCACCCAGCCACGGCGATGACGACTACCAGATGGGCCTGAAGCACGGTCTGCCGATGACCTACAATGTCGAGCCGGACGGCACCTACCGCGCCAGCCTCCCCCTGTTCGGCGGTCAGGCGATCATCACCGCCGAGGGCAAGGAAGGCCCGGCCAATGTCTCGAACATCAAGGCCCTCGCGGCCCAAGGCGCGCT
>JANLQT010000655.1:0-2881 GCA_031368035.1 Rhodobacterales bacterium
CGGATGCCGCCCGTGGGCCGGATGCCGATCTCGCGCATTTGCCGACCGATGACGCAAGCCTTGCGCACCTGACTGAGGAACCGCGCGCGATCTTCGGCGCTGCCCATGGCCGACCCGCCCCCGGCCCCGCCCCAGATCGGCGCGACAAAGCTTCCGACCTTCAGCCCGAAACTGGCGATATGATCGCTCATCCGGCGGACTTCCCCGGCATCGGCATCAATGGGAAAATGCGGCGCGGTGATGAACAGGTCGATCCCGTCGAACTTCTGCCCATCCGCCCGCGCATTCGCCGTCAGCTTCAAAAGCGTGTCCAGCGCGATGATCGGCTCGGAGCCCGGCGCGCCCTTGCCGACGACCCCCGGCCAAGCGGCGTTGTGAAGTTTGGGATAAGTGTTTGAATGTCCTGCCATTTTGCCCTCCCCGGCAAACCTTCGTCCCTGTCAGCGGCTAGGCGCCCCGCCCGATGTTCAACCCGCTGTCCTTGTCAAAGAACATCACCTTGTCCGGCGTCCAGCCCAACCGGACCTGATCTTCCACCCTGATGCCGACCTGCGCGGGGACCGAGGCGCGCAGATGCGTGCCGCCGACCCGCAAGGTGACCACCTGTTCGGTGCCGTAATTCTCGACATCATGCACCGTGGCCGCAACCGGGCCGCCGGAAATGATCTGCAAATCCTCGGGCCTTACGCCAAAGATCACGCTGTCCGCGGCGGGGAATGTGCCCAGCGGCAATTCGAAACTGCCGGGCGTGATGACCGCGCGGCCCTGTTCGATGTGGCCGGGCAGAAGGTTGATCGCCGGCGATCCGACAAAGCCCGCCACGAAGGCGTTGCGGGGGTTGCGGTAGATGTCATGCGGCGTGCCGACCTGTTCCAGACGGCCCGCGTTCAGAACGCCGATGCGGTCGCCCATCGTCATCGCTTCGACCTGATCGTGCGTGACGAACAGAAATGTCGTGCCAAGGCGCATTTGCAGGTCCTTGAGTTCGGACCGCATCGCCTCGCGCAGTTTGGCGTCCAGATTGGACAGGGGTTCGTCCATCAAGAACACATGCGGCTCGCGCACGATGGCCCGGCCGATGGACACGCGCTGCATTTCGCCGCCCGACAGACGGTCGGTCTTGCGGTCCAAGAGATGCTCGATCCGCAGGGTGCGGGCGGCATAGGCCACCCGCGCCTCGATCTCGGCGGCAGAGGCGCGCCGGACCTTGGACCGCAGCGGAAAGCTCAGGTTGTCGCGCACGGACAGGCGCGGATACAGCGAGTATTGCTGCAGGACCAACGCCACGTCGCGCTGTGACGGGCTCCAGTCGTTGACCTCGGCGCCGTTGATGCGGATATGGCCGGCGGTGGGGGTTTCCAGCCCGGCGATCAGCCGCAAAGTGGTGGTCTTGCCCGCCCCGGTCGGGCTCAGCAGCACGAAGAATTCGCCATCCGCAATGTCCAGATCAAGGTCTTTCAGCGCCGTATGGCCGCCGAACACTTTCGAGACATTTTCCAGTTCAATCCGCGCCATATCCGCTATTCCAGCCTGAAACCGAGCGAGGCGCCGGTGCTTTTGTCAAAGAAATGCGCTTGCGAGGCATCCAGACTGGCCCAGACGCGCTGGCCCTTGCCGCTGACAAACCCGCTGGCCGTTCTGGCCCGCAAGGTGCCGCCGCCCACCTTCAGATCGACAATGTCGAACGGCCCGTAAGGCTGGATCAGACGCACATCCACCTGATGCGCGCCGGGGCTTGCCTCATGGGCCAGCACGACGCCCTCGGGCCGGATGCCAAGGGCCAGGTCCCTGGCCGGTTTCGCCGCGATCATCGCCAAGGCTTGAGTTGGAATCTCGAACGGCTCGCCATGCAGCATCACGCTGACCCGCCCCGCATCCTGCCGGAACTGCGCATCCGCGATGTTCATCACTGGCGATCCGATGAACTGCGCCACGAACAGATTGGCGGGGCGCAGATACACTTCCGACGGCGAGCCGACCTGTTGCAAGACGCCGTCATGCATCACCACAACCGTATCGGCCAGCGACATCGCCTCGACCTGATCGTGCGTGACGTAGATCGAGGTTGAACCGTTTTCCAGATGCAGCCGTTTCAACTCGACCCGCATCTGCTCGCGCAGCTTGGCGTCCAGCGCGCCAATGGGTTCATCCATCAGCAGCGCCTTGGGCCGCCGCACCAGCGCGCGGCCGATTGCCACGCGCTGCATGTCGCCGCCGGACAGGGCGCTGGGACGCAGCTTCAAGAGATGGGTGATGCCGATGGATTCCGCGACGGAGGTGACCGACTTGCGCACCTCGGCATCGGGCTGCCGCGTGGCGCGCAGCGGAAAGGCGAGGTTCTCGAACACCGTCAGATGCGGATACAGCGCGTAAAGCTGGAACACGAAAGCGATGTCGCGTTCCGAGGCATGCAGGTCCTGCACCGGCTTGCCGTCGATCAGGATGCGGCCCTCGTCGATTTCTTCCAGCCCGGCGATGGCACGCAAAGTCGTGGTCTTGCCGCAGCCCGAAGGCCCCAGCAGCACGCAGAATTCCCGGTCCTTGATGGTCAGGTTGACCTCGCGGATCACGTGGACCGCGCCAAAGTATTTCTGGATGTTTTCAAGCCGGATCTCAGCCACGCGGCACCTCGGATTCCGGCGGATGCGGCACATGGACGGCGATGTTGAAGCCCACCAGCCCGATCAGCATGACCAGCACCGACCAGGAATGCAGAGCGTGCACCCAAGGCTGGCACAGGAAGATCACCCCCGCCACCATCACCCATTGCGACCCAGGCTCCAGCACGCGCATCGAAAACTCGCGGAAGGTCATTTGCGGATGGCTCCAAAACTCATGCCGCGCAAGAGGTGGTTGCGCAGAAGGAAGGTGAAGATCGCCA
>JANLQT010000664.1:0-3719 GCA_031368035.1 Rhodobacterales bacterium
GGCTGATGGCGTGCTGGATGTCGTCGCGCCCGGCCTTGTGGGTGACGATCAGCACCGGGGCATGGGGGCCAGCGTGGCCGTATTGGCGCATCTGGTCGATGGAAACCCCGGCCTCGCCCAGACACGTGGCGATCTTGGCCAAGGCGCCGGGTTTGTCGAGCAGCGTCATGCGCAGATAGAACGGGGCCGGGGCCGCGGTGCTGGCCGCGATCGGGGTGGCCAGCGTCGCCGCAGGCTGGCCGAAGCTCGGCACGCGGATGCCGCGCGCCAGATCAATCACATCGCCCATCACCGCGCTTGCCGTTGGCCCCTCGCCCGCGCCGGGGCCGCGCAGCACGATCTGGCCTACCGCGTCACCCTCCAGCACGACCATGTTGGTGCCGCCCTGCAACTGGCCAAGCGGGCTGTCAGCGGGCACGAGGCAGGGCGTCATCCGCTGCTCCAGCCCGCGCCCCGTCATCTGCGCCACGCCCAGAAGCTTGATCCGGTAGCCCATGTCGGCGGCAAGACGAATATCATCGATCGAGACCGCGCCGATGCCCTCCAGCTCCACCGCGTCAAAGGACACTCTGGTGCCGAAGGCGATGGCGGCCAGCAGGCTCAGCTTGTGGCCGGCGTCGATGCCGCCGACGTCGAGGTTGGGGTCAGCTTCAAGATAGCCAAGCTGGCGCGCCTCTTCAAACACTGTCTCATAGGGCAGACCGGCCGCTTGCATCCGGGTCAGGATATAGTTGCAGGTGCCGTTCATGACGCCCATGACCCGGCGCATCTTGTTGCCAGCCAGCCCCTCGGTCAGGACCTTGATCACCGGGATGCCGCCCGCAACGGCGGCCTCAAACCGCAGGGCAAGGCCAGCCGCTTCGGCCTGAAGCGCCAGCGCATGGCCGTGATGGGCCAGGAGCGCCTTGTTGGCGGTCACAACATCCTTGCCCGAGGCGAGCGCGGCTTCGGTGGCCAGCCTGGCCGGCCCCTCGTGCCCGCCCATCACTTCGACAAAGACGTCGATGTCGGTGCGGCGGGCGAGGGCCACGGGGTCGCTCTCCCAGGCATAGTCCGACAGATCGGCATCGCGGTTGCGGCTGCGGTCACGGGCCGAGACAGCGACGATCTCGACACTCCGGCCAGCGCGGGCAGCGATCAGATCGGCGTGGCGCTGCACGATCTTGACGACGCCGATCCCCACGGTGCCCAGACCTGCAAGACCAAGACGCAAGGCGGGGGCTTGGGAAGGGGACATCGCAGTGCTCCGTTTCTTGACCCGAGCCTGTTAGCCGGTTCGGCGCCCTCGCGCAACGTGACACGGGCTGAAGCTGCAGAGCGGCCAAGGCCGCAAGGTTTTGTGTCGGCTGCGGCGACTTCGCGCCTTGCCTCCGTGGGCCTCCGTGGGCCTCCGGCAGGGATATTTTTGGGCTTCGGTGATGGAGCAGGACTTTCATCAAGCCCAATCACTTTCCCCAAATACCCCACGGGGGTTTGGGGGTGTGAAACCCCCAACTCTTTTGAATGCAAAAGCCTTGCGAAGCGCCGTTGCTTCACTCGGGTCAGCCAAGTGGCGCGATCAGGTCTTTCAACGCGGCCACGGCATCCTCATGCCGCCAGATTTCCTCGCCTATGGCGAAGAAATCCGTAACCGGGGCGTAGTGCTCGACCAAAGCGCGGGTCAGGGCGCCTTCGGCGATCACCGGCACCTCGATCACTTCGGACCACCAGGCGAAAAGCTCGTGCTCGACCTCGGCGCCCATGCCAAGGGGGCTGGCGCCCAGCGGGCCGAAGGCGACGTAGTCCGCCCCGGCCTCACCCGCCGACAGGCCCTCGTGCCGGGTCGTGCCGCAGAAGGCGCCGACGATGGCATCGGCCCCGAGGTCCTTGCGGGCCTTGCGGACATTGCGGGCGCCGTCGGGCAGATGCACGCCGTCAAGGCCAAGGCGTTCGACCAGCCGCATATGGGTGTCGATCACGATGGCGACGTCGCGGGCATGAGCCACCATGCGGCAGGCGTCGGCGGCGCGCAGGACCACGTCCTCGTCCTTGGACGCCAGCGTCAGGCGCAGGCAGGCGATCTCGGTGCTGTCCAGCACCTGCGCCAGACGGGCTGGAAACAGCTCCAGCTCGAAAGCCGGAGGGGTGATCAGGGTCAGTTGCGGGCGGTCGCGTTCCTGAGGTGCCGTGCTGGCCATGGGCCTCTCCTTGACTTTGGCCCGACTTAGCGCAGTTTCCTGCCGCGCGCCACCGGGCTTGCGGGCAAGGGTGTCAAGGCGGTATCAGGCCCGACCATGGAGAGCCCGATGATCCAACCCGCCTTCATCCTTGTCCGCCCGCAGATGGGCGAGAATATCGGCGCCGCCGCGCGGGCGATGCTGAACTTCGGGCTGGACCGGATGCGGGTTGTGGACCCTCGGGACGGCTGGCCCAGCCCCAAGGCGGTCGCGATGGCCAGCGGGGCGGGGCGGGTGCTGGATGGGGCGGGGTTGTTTCCGTCGGTGCAGACGGCGATTGCCGATTGCGACTATATCTTCGCCACCACCGCCCGGGGACGGGAGTTCACCAAGCCGATCCTGACGCCAGAGCGGGCGATGGTGCAGGCGCGGGCCCTGACGGCGGCGGGCAAGCGGGTGGGGGTCCTGTTCGGGCCGGAGCGGGCAGGGCTGGAGAATGAGGATCTGGTGCATGCCCAGGCGCTGATCTCGGTGCCGGTCAATCCGGAATTTCCGAGTTTGAACCTGGCGCAGTGCGTGCTGCTGATGGGATATGAATGGCGGCGCGAGGGTGTGCCGGTGCCGCCCGAGGTGATGGCGATGGGCGGGACGGAGTTTGCGAGCGCCTTGGAGATTGAGAAGCTGGGGGATCATTTCGAGGAGGATCTGGGCGCCGCGGGGTTCTTTTTTCCCGAGAAGAAGGCCGAAGGGATGAAGCTGAACCTGCGGAACATGTGGGCCAGGCTGGGCTTGACGCGGGCAGAGGTGCAGACTTTGCATGGGATGCTGCGGCAGGTGGCGTATAAATTGCGGGTGCGGGACGGAGAGTAAGCCCTCGGGGCGCTGCCCCGGACCCCGGGATATTTGGGGCTTCTGTGAGGGGGAGGGTGTGCAATTTGAATTGTTGCACGCGTGCAACTCTTCGTAGTGAATTGAAATTATTATGTTTTCGTTTTTTCGTTAGGAAAGCAGTAACCAAGATTTGGGTTCTTGCACACCCTGCCGACTGTGACGTGAGGGCGCGGGGTCTTGTGAGGGTTTCGGCGCGGGACTAGGGTCCGGTGCAAAAGGTGGAGAGTTCCATGGCCGGGCAGCGCAGCATTTTCGAAGAGGTCGGGACCGGGACGAGTGCGTCTCGGCAGACCGGGGGCGGGATGATTGACACCCCGGCGCAAGGCGCGCGGGGGGCGATCCGGGTTTGGCTGGCCATTATCTTCCTGATGGTGGCGGCGATGATTTTGGTGGGCGGCCTTACTCGGCTGACCGATAGCGGGCTGTCCATTACCGAATGGCGGCCTGTGATGGGGGCGCTGCCGCCGATGAATGATGCGGATTGGCAGGCGGAGTTTGCGAAGTACCGGGCCAGCCCGCAGGCGCAGATCATGAACGCGCAGATGGATGTGGGCGCGTTCAAGGCGATCTATTGGTGGGAATGGGGGCACCGGGAACTGGGGCGGCTGATCGGGCTGGTCTGGGGTGTCGGCTTTGCCGGTTTCCTGCTGGCGCGGAAAGTACCTGCGGGCT
>JANLQT010000665.1:0-3505 GCA_031368035.1 Rhodobacterales bacterium
CGGCCGAACTGGGTCTTGCCGCCATTGCCATCACTGACCGCAACTCACTGGCAGGCGTGGTGCGGGCCTATTCGGCGCTGAAGGAACTCACCCGCCTGCGCGCCGAGGCCCATGCTTTGAGCGAGGCCGCGCAAGATGGCCCGATGATACGGTCGCAACGCGTGACCGATCATTCCAGTCGTCAGACCGTGCCGCATTTCACCGGCGATACCGATGCGCCGCAGTTGCCCGATACGCCATTGCCGAAGCTGATCGCGGGTACCCGGTTGGTGCTGACCGATTGTGCCGTCGAATGGCTGGCCCTGCCGACCGACTTGACGGCCTGGTCCCGCCTGACACGGCTTCTGTCACTGGGCAAACGCCGCGCGCCCAAGGGCGAATGCTACCTGAAACGCGCCGATCTGTTGGATTGGGGCCAAGGCATGATCCTGATCGCCCTGCCGCCTGACCAGCTGGAAGACCCAGATCCCAAGGCCACCCGTGGCGATCTGCTTGGCCTTGCCCGAACCTTTCCGGGCCAGTGCTTCTTGGGGGCTGCACCCCGCTATGATGGCCGTGATCAGATCCGCCTAGACCGGCTGGCCGTCATGGCGCAGGCATCAGCCCTGCCCATGGTGGCCGTGGGGGACGTGCTGATGCACCGCTCCGCCCGCCGCCCCTTGGCCGATGTGCTGACCTGCCTGCGCACCCAATGCACCATCGACAACATTGGCGAGAAGCGGCTGGTCAATGGCGAACGCCGCCTGAAGTCAGGGGCTGAGATGGCGCGCTTGTTCCATCGACACCCCGCCGCCCTGCGCCGTACAGTCGAGATTGCCGACCGCTGTGCCTTTAACTTGGGCGACCTGCGCTACCAGTATCCCGACGAGGCAAGGGATAATGAGCCGGCCCAGACCCGCCTCGAACGCCTGACCCGCGCGGGGCTGCACTGGCGCTATCCGGATGGCCCGCCACCGAAGATCATCCACAGGGTCGAAAAGGAACTGACCCTGATCCGCGAGATCGAATACGCGCCCTACTTCCTCACCGTACATGACATCGTTCAATTCGCCCGCTCCCAAGGCATCCTGTGCCAAGGGCGGGGCTCAGCCGCCAATTCGGTGGTCTGCTACCTGCTGGGCATCACCGAAGTACCGCCGGAATCCATCACCCTGATCTTTGAACGCTTTATCAGCAAGGAACGCGGCGAGCCGCCGGACATTGATGTGGATTTTGAGCATGAACGCCGCGAAGAGGTCATCCAGTGGATTTACGCCCGCTATGGCCGTGAGCGTGCCGGGTTGACCGCCACCGTGATCCATTTCCGCAGCCGCGCCGCGATCCGGGAGGTGGGTAAGGTCATGGGCCTGTCGCAAGACGTGGTGGCGCGCCTCTCTGGCCAAATCTGGGGCTGGTCCTCGGCGGCACCCGGCGATGACCGGCTGCGCGATGCGGGCCTTGACCCCACTGACCACCGCATGACGCTGGCCACCCAGCTGATCGGTGAGATCATCGGCTTTCCCCGCCATCTCTCCCAGCACGTCGGCGGCTTTGTCATCACCCATGGCCGGCTGGACGAGCTGTGTCCCATCGAGAACGCCGCGATGGAGGATCGCACCATCATCGAATGGGACAAGGATGACATCGACGCGCTTGGTCTCTTGAAGGTCGACATCCTCGGCCTTGGCATGCTGACCTGCATCCGCAAGGCTTTTACCCTGCTGGCCGATCATCGCGGCCAGAACCTGACGCTGGCCAATGTCCCGCCCGAGAATGTCCCGGTCTATGACATGCTTTGCCGCGCCGATGCCATTGGGGTGTTTCAGGTCGAAAGCCGGGCGCAGCTGAACTTCCTGCCCCGTATGCGACCGCGCAAGTTCTATGATCTGGTCTGCGAGGTCGCCATCGTCCGCCCCGGCCCGATTCAGGGCGGCATGGTGCATCCCTTCATCAACCGCCGCATGGGTCGCGAAAAGGTCGAAGACCTTGGCCCCGCCTTGATGGAGGTGCTGGCGCGCACCTATGGTGTGCCGCTGTTTCAGGAACAGGCGATGCAGATCGCCGTGGTGGCCGCGGGGTTTACACCTTCGGAAGCTGATCGCCTGCGCCGCAGCCTCGCCACCTTCAAACGCATGGGCACCATCGGCTCATTCCGCGACCGTTTCGTATCCGGCATGCTGGCGCGCGGCTATGATGCCGATTTCGCGGCACGCTGTTTTGCGCAAATCGAGGGCTTCGGCAGCTATGGTTTTCCCGAAAGCCATGCCGCCAGTTTCGCGCGGCTGGTCTATATCTCGGCCTGGCTCAAATGCCACCATCAGGCGGTGTTCACCTGCGCGCTGCTGAACAGCCAGCCGATGGGCTTTTACGCCCCGGCGCAACTGGTGCGTGATGCTCGCGATCATGGCGTCGAGGTGCGAGGGGTCTCGGTCAACCATTCGGTCTGGGATTGCACGCTGGAATTGCGCCCCGATGGCGGGCTGGCCCTGCGGCTTGGCTTCCGCCAGATCAAGGGCATGCGTGAAGAAGACGCCTCCTGGATCGCGGGCGCGCGCGGCAATGGCTATCCCGATGTCGAAAGCCTCTGGCGCAGGGCAGGCGTGCGTCCCGACACGCTGGAGCGTCTGGCAGAAGCGGATGCTTTCGCAGCCCTTGGCCTGACGCGCCGCGATGCCCTGTGGGCCGCCAAGGCGTTGAAGGCACCGGCACCGTTGCCCCTGTTTGGGCCGGATGGTGAAGGCGGCGCGGAACCCGCCGTCACACTGCCCAAGATGACGCTGGGCCAAGAGGTCATCGAGGATTACCTGTCGCTGCGCCTGTCGTTGCGCGCCCACCCGATGGAACTGTTACGTCCTTGCCTGCCGGAAAGCCTGCCGCATGACCGCCTGTCGCAGGCCAAAGGCCGCGTGACCGTCACCGGCCTTGTCATCACCCGCCAGAGGCCAGGCACTGCGGCGGGCGTGATCTTCCTGACGCTGGAGGATGAAACCGGCACCGCAAATGTGATCGTCTGGAAACAAGTCTACGAGGCGTTCCGCAAAGCCGTCATCGCCGGGCGACTGGTCCGCGTCACCGGGCGCATTCAACGTGATGGCCCCACCACCCATCTGATCGCCGAACGGGTCGAGGATGTATCGCCCTTGTTGGCCACCCTCGGCCGCCCGCTGATGATCGACGCCAACGATGGCCGCGCCGAAGAGACCAAGCGACCAGTCGGGGGCAGCGCCAGATCGTCGGCGCACCATCCGCGCGAGCAGGCCAAATAGCTGTTTCCAAGCCGGGATTTCCTTTGAGAGGACAAGTGATCTTATCTCCCAAATGCAAAAAGCCCCTTTGGTTACGAGGGACTCGTCAAAATTGGAAATTTCGATAGGCGATTGATTTCCCACCACTTTTTCAGCGCGACTCGGCTCTGTTGCACAAATCCCGTGAGGGATTCATCTTGTGAATCCAGCGTGATAGCTGGGGTGGATGAGCAGACAGAACATACCGACTTACAAGACTCTGAACTGGCCCGAGTATAACA
>JANLQT010000593.1:0-4448 GCA_031368035.1 Rhodobacterales bacterium
ACCCGCGGCGCTTGAGCGCCTTGTTATACGCGGGCCAGTTCAGGGTCTTGTAGCTCGGGGCGTTTGCTCGGCTCATCCGTCCCAGCTATCACGCTGGTTTCATAAGATGAATCCCCTCAGCCGATTTGTGCAACACAGCCCCTGAAATCCCCCATCAACCGCACCACGCTGGTCGGGCCGGACGGGACGGTGCTGGGCAGGTTGCAGGTCGATGTGAACCTGGCCGAGGTGATCGGCCATGCGCTGATCTGGGTGCTTCTGAGCATCATCACGTTGGGGCTGGCGCTGATCCTGTATCAGTTCTCGGTGATCAAACGGCTGCTGAACGCGGTGGTCATCGTTTAGGCCCTATGCTTTCTTGCGGCCGATCTTCGGTTCGGTTCCGGCCTTGATCCGTTCCAGATTGGGCCAGTGCTTCCAGTAGATCAGAACGGTCAGTGCCATGATCAGAAACAGCATCTGGCCCTGATGGAACACCAGGATCCAGACCGTGGTCATCGCGGTCGCCACCAGCGCCGACAGCGAGGATAGCCGGGTGATCGCCGCCGTGGCCGCCCAGGTGGCGCAGGCGGCGAGGCCGACGCGCCAGTCCAGCACGATCAGTGTGCCAAGGAAGGTCGCAACCCCCTTGCCGCCCCGAAAGCCCAGCCAGACCGGGAACAGATGACCAAGGAAGGCAAACAGCGCCGCGACTTGCGCCGCATCCGGCCCCACCAGCAAGCGGGCAAAGGCCACCGCCACCCCGCCCTTGGCCGCATCCAGCAGCAAGGTCGCCAGCGCCGCACCCTTGTTGCCGGTCCGCAGCACATTGGTCGCGCCGATGTTGCCCGACCCGATCTGCCGCAGATCGCCAAGGCCCATCGCCCGGGTGATGACGATGCCGAAGGGCACCGAGCCCAAAAGGTAGGACAGCAGCGCCACAAGCCCCAGCAGCATCGGGGGGGAGGTCAGTTCCGGCATGTCAGCCCGCCTTGAAAACCTGGGCGCCCGCCACCCAGGTTGCCAGCACTTTACCCTCCAGTTTCGCCCCGTCAAACGGCGTGTTCTTGGCTTTGGACAGCAGCTTGAACCGGTCCAGCACAAACGGCAGGTTCGGGTCGAACAGCACCAGATCCGCCGGAGCGCCGGGGGCAAGGCGCCCCTGCGGCAGTCCAAGCCGATTGGCCGGGTTCAGCGCCAGCGCCTTGAACAGCTGCGCCAGCGTCATGTGGCCGCCGTGCACCAGCCGCAACGCCGCCGGAAGCAAGGTTTGCAGACCCACCGCGCCGCTGGCGGCCTCTTCGAACGGCAGGCGTTTGGATTCTTCGTCGGCGGGTGTGTGGAAGCTGGCGATGACGTCGATCAGGCCCTCGGCCACCGCTTCGACCATGGCCATCCGGTCGTCTTCGCTGCGCAGGGGCGGGGTCAGTTTGAAGAAGGTGCGATAATCGCCAAGGTCAAACTCGTTCAGGGTCAGATGGTGGATCGAAACCCCCGCCGTGACGTCCAGCCCGTTCTGCTTGGCCCGGGCCAGTGCGGGAAGGCTGCGGGCCGTGGTGATCTGGTCGGCGTGATAGCGCGCGCCGGTCATCTCGACGAGCCCGAGGTCGCGGTCGAGGCCAATGCGCTCGGCCATCGGCGAGACATGCGGCAACCCGCGCAGGCTGGCGAACTTGCCCGCCGTTGCGGCTGATCCCGCCGACAGCCCCGGTTCCTGCGGGTGGCCAACCACAAGCGCGCCCAGTGATTTGGCGTAAGTCAGCGCGCGGGCGAGCGCCTTGGTGTTGGTGGAGACGTGAAAGACATCGGTAAAGGCGATTGCCCCGGCATCCAGAAGGAAGCCGATCTCGGTCATCTCCTGGCCCTCGCGGTGCTTGGTCAGGGCGGCCATGTGGCGGATGCGCACCGGCGACGCTTCTGCCGCGCGGCGGGTGACGAATTCCAGCACTTCGGGCGTGTCGATGGCCGGATGGGTGTCGGGCCGGGCGATGATCGTCGTCACCCCGCCTGCCGCTGCCGCCAGCCCGGCCGAGCGGAACGATTCCTTGTGCCGCTCTCCGGGTTCGCCGATCTTGACGCCCCAGTCCACGAGGCCGGGCGCAAGGCAAGCGCCGCCGCAATCCATCACCGCGGCGCTTTTGGGGGCTTTGGCGTCCAGGGCCTGGATCAAACCGTCCGCCAGGGTCAGCGAGCCGATCTCTTCTCGCCCGGTGTCGGGGTCGATCAGGCGGGCGTTGGTCAGGTGCAGAATCATGATGCGGCGCGGGTCCCGGCTGAGCGGCGTTCGGCCCCGTCTAGCCGATCCTCAGCCCTTGGGGAACAGATAGGTGACGCCCAGTCGCGCACCCCAGCCTGTCGGCCCGCCATCCGGGCTGTCGGCCCAATAGCGCACCCCGCCGGTCAATTGAACCGGCTTGCCGCTGATCTTGACCAGTTGGCTGATCGTTGCGTTGATCGGAACCGACCATTCACTGGCAGCCCAGTTGTAAGTGGCTTCGGTGTTGAGACCGTAGGTCGTGCCCTTGGGCGTGCCGTAGCTGATGAATGGCTGCAGGAAAGTCGCACTCGACTGACCATAGGTGTCATTGCCCGTCACCGACCAGACCTGATTGGCAAGCGCGCCAAAGGTCCAGCCGTTCGACTGTTTCAGCACCACCGCCGTCAGGCCGAGCCCCCATTGATCAAGGCCAAGATCATTTGTCGCCGTCGGAACCTGAATGACCGGGCCCAAACCCCAGATCAATCCGCCACTGGTGGGTTCTTTTGGCGAAAAGAAAAAGCTTTGGACGATGTTGCCAAGGCCGTTCTGCACACCGCCGGGCCGGAATCAGGTCTGGCTGACCACCGGGATGATCGTGCGCGAGATCACGTTCCAGTCCGCACCGATCGAGAACGGGATGACCGGCTGGATGTTGATGAAGGACTGGCTGGCGGTGCCGTTCAGAAAGCCCGCGTTATAGTTGTACTGGAACGGCACGCTGATCAGGCTGGAGACCGGGTTCGACAGTTTCTTGGCCAGATCGCTGGCCTCATCGGCCAGGGTCGGCGCGGCCTGCGTCAGACCGAACATCAGGGCGAACACGCCGCTGCGCAAATGGGTCACCATGGATTCGCCCCCCTGAAATCAGACCAGTACCAACTGATCAGGCTAACAGACGCGTGGAAGTTGCGTAACGCCATTGCTTTGCGGAACATGCCCCTCTTGGCAAGATCGGACGGCATCAGCTGGCGGTCAGGACAAGGACAACGACAAACACCGCCAGAAAGACCAGCGTGGCCGCAGCAACCATGCCGCCGATCCTGGCATCGGACATCGGGCGTTTGCGGGTCACTTGTGCGCCCCGACGCGGAGCTGAACTGGCGCGACGAAAGCTGTCAGGCTTGATGCGGCGTTCACACCAGCACCCCCACCGCCGCGCGGCCCCTCTCGGCCCGCAGGTTGCGCGCCAGCAGGTCCATGCAGGCCATACGGACGGCGACGCCCATTTCCACCTGTTCCTGAATGACCGAGCGGTTGATGTCGTCCGCGAGTTCGCCGTCGATTTCCACGCCCCGGTTCATCGGGCCGGGGTGCATGACGATGGCGTCGGGCTTCGCAAAAGACAGCTTTTCGGCGTCCAGCCCATAGCGGTGGTAGTATTCCCGTTCCGACGGGATGAAGCCGCCGTCCATGCGTTCCTTCTGCAGGCGCAGCATCATCACCACGTCGGCGCCCTTCAGCCCCTCGCGCATGTCCTCGAACACTTCGCAGCCCAGTTCGGCCACGCCGGGCGGCATCAGGGTCGGCGGGGCGATCAGGCGCAGGCGGTTTTCCATCTTGCCGAGCAGGATCAGGTTGCTGCGCGCCACGCGGGAATGAGCGATATCGCCGCAGATGGCAATGGTCAGGCGTTGCAGGCGGCCCTTGGCGCGGCGGATCGTCAGCGCATCCAGCAGGGCTTGCGTCGGGTGTTCGTGGCGCCCGTCGCCGGCGTTCAGCACGGCGCAGTTGACCTTGGAGGCCAAGAGATTCACCGCGCCCGAGGACGGATGCCGCACCACCAGCAGATCGGGGCGCATCGCGTTCAGCGTCAAGGCGGTGTCGATCAGCGTCTCGCCCTTCTTCACCGAGGACTGCGCCACGGACATGTTCATCACATCCGCGCCCAGCCGCTTTCCGGCCAGCTCGAAGCTGGCCTGCGTGCGGGTGGAGTTCTCGAAGAACATGTTGATCTGCGTCATCCCCGCCAGCACATCGGATTGTTTCACCGTGCGGCGGTTCAGATCGACATAGCGGTCGGCCAGGTCGAGGACGGTGACTATTTCCTGCGGGGCCAGGTGTTCGATGCCGAGAAGATGGCGGGCGCGGAAGGACATGAGGCTACTCCGTCGCGGGGTTGGGGCGCTTATGCCAAAGGCGGGGCGCGCGGGCAATGGCGGGAAAGGAAGATTGAGTATTTGGGCCTCGGTGAATTGCGGGCGGTTCCGGA
>JANLQT010000692.1:0-7514 GCA_031368035.1 Rhodobacterales bacterium
CGCGCACCCGGCCGTAGTAGCGCTGTCCGTAGATCGCGACCGACATCTTGTGGTCGTAACACGACCCACGTGATACGCCGAGCAATCCGGCCACCCCTCGCCAGCCGCCAGCACAATCCTTGCCCGCAGCCGCGCCGCCCGCGCCGTCCAGGGCAGCCCCAATTCCTGCATCCCCTCAAACGCCGCCGCCGCCAGTGCCTGACCCGGCGCGTCCCACGGCACCTCCGACAGCACCACGGCCCCCAGCCGCTCCTGGCGCCGCGCCACCACGCGCCCATCCCGCCGCGACCACGCGCACACGTCCACCCGGACGATCTCGCCCCCCAGCACCCGCCGCACCTCGGCGTCGCTGATCTCCACCGCCTGCCGCACCACGGCTTCCCTTGGATCGCCGTCCAGATCCGTCGCCACGATCAGCTTCGCGCCCGACAGCCCCAGCCCCGCAGCCATCGCCGCGCCCCTGCCGCCCGACAGCAGCCAGCGCGCCGCCGCTCCCTTCCGCCGCAGCCCCACCCGGTCTGGATAGGCCAGCGCCGCCATCTCACCCAGAGAAAGATCGGGCAGCGAAAGCCCCGCGTCCCTCCGCCCCGGCACCGCCCGCTTCAGCCGCCGCGCCTCGTCCCGGATCCGGGCCAGCCCAGCCTCCGACAGCGCATAGGAATGCCGCCGCTGGAACCCCCGCACATCCCGCAAAGCCTCCAGCCGCAGCCCCAAATCCGGCGGTGCCCCCCGCAGCGGGTCGCGGTCCGCCAGCAACGCCGCCAGTTCCGCCGCCTCCGCCGTCCCGCCCGCCCGCACCAGCATATGCGCCAGCCGGGGATGCAGCGGCAGCGCCGCCAGCGCCCGCCCGTGCAAGGTGATCCGCCCCGCGCCGTCCACTGCCTCCAACCCCAGCAGCAGCGCCTGCGCCTCCGCCAAAGCCCCGGCCGGCGGCGCCGTCAGAAAGGCCAACTCGCCCCCGCCCCAAAGCGCCAGCTCCAGCGCCAACCCCGTCAAATCTGCCGCCTCAATTTCGGCAGGCGGAAAGGCTGCCATCCCGCCGTCTTCCCCCTTCGTCCACAGCCGGTAACACACGCCCTCCGCCACCCGCCCGGCACGCCCGCGCCTCTGCTCCGCTTCCGCCTTCGTCACCCGCTCCGTCACCAGCCGAGACATGCCGGACGAGGCATCAAACCGCGCCCGCCGCGCGCGGCCACCATCCACCACCACCCGCACATCCGGCAGCGTCAAAGACGTCTCCGCGATCGAGGTCGCCAGCACCACCCGCCGCCCCGCCACCGGCCCCAAGGCGGCCCGCTGCGCCGCAAACTCCATCGCCCCGAACAGCGGCAACACCACCCCGCCCGGCAAGCGCCGCTCCAGCATCGCCGCCACCCGCCGGATTTCCGCCTCGCCCGGCAGGAACGCCAGCAGCCCGCCCTCCGGCACCTCCTCGAACGCCTGAACAATCAGCCCCGCCATCGCCGCCTCGAACCGCACCGAGGCATCCATCCCGCGCCCCAGCCACCGCGTCTCCACCGCAAACGCCCGCCCCTGCGACGTCACCAACGGCACTCCGCCCAGCAACACCGCCACCGGAGCCGCATCCAAAGTCGCCGACATCACCAATATCTTCAGGTCTTCCCGCACCAGCCCCGCCAGTTCCAACACCAGTGCCAAGCCCAGATCGGCATTCAAACTCCGCTCATGAAACTCATCGAAAATCACCATCCCCACCCCCGGCAACGCGGCGTCCCCCTGGATCATCCGCGTCAGAATCCCCTCCGTCACCACCTCAATGCGGCACAATGGCCCCACCTTCGCCTCCCCCCGGATGCGATAGCCAATCGTCCCCCCAACCGCCTCGCCCAGCGTCTCCGCCATCCGCTCCGCTGCCGCCCGCGCCGCCAGCCGCCGCGGCTCCAGCATCACGATTCGTCCCGTCACCAGCCCCGAGGCCAGCAAATCCAGCGGCACCAAAGTCGTCTTCCCCGCCCCGGGAGGCGCCTGCAACACCGCCCGCCCGCCCGCGGCCAAAGCGGCCCGCAGGTCCGGCAGAACATCCGATATCGGCAATCTGATCATCCCGCCCTTATACCGGCCCGCAAACCCCGCACCACTCCTTCGCATTTCATGGAAGCCACAAATATTCCCGGGGTCTGGGGCAGAGCCCCAGTTGCGCCCACTGGCGAAACGATCCCGCTTCATGCCAAACCTGCACCATGACGCCGCAAACCCTCGCCCAATCCGTTGCCGCCCAGGACCGCCGCGCCCTCGCCCGGGCGATCACGCTGGTCGAAAGCCAGCGCCCCGATCACCGGACCGAGGCGCTCGCGCTGCTGGCAGCCCTCCCCAAATCCCACCAGTCCCTGCGCATCGGCATCACCGGCACGCCCGGCGTCGGCAAATCCACCTTCATCGAAGCGTTCGGCCTGAAGCTGGCCGGGCAGGGCCTGCGCCTTGCGGAGCTGGCGGTGGACCCATCCTCCGCCCGCTCCGGCGGCTCGATCCTCGGCGACAAGACCCGGATGGAGCAGCTTTCGCGCCACCCCAACGCCTATATCCGCCCTTCGCCCAGCCAAACCGCGCTTGGCGGCCTCGCCCGCCGTTCGCGCGAGGTGGTGCAACTGTGCGAAGCCGCCGCTTATGACGTGGTGCTGATTGAAACCGTGGGGGTCGGGCAATCCGAAACGCTGGTGTCCGACCTGTGCGACGTCTTTGTGCTGCTGATGGCGCCGGCAGGGGGCGACGAACTTCAGGGCGTCAAGCGCGGCATCATGGAACTGGCCGACCTGATCGTCGTCAACAAGGCCGACGGCGATCTAATGGCTGCCGCCACCCGCACCGCCGGGGACTATTCCGGCGCGCTGCACCTGATGCGCCGCCGGACCGAAGATGCGCCCGGCTTTCCCAAGGTGCTGCTCGCCTCGGCCCTGACCGGGGCGGGGCTGGACCAGACCTGGGCCGAGATCACCGCCCTTGCCGATTGGCGGCGAGGGCAGGGCCTGTGGGCTGCCCGCCGTGCCGCCCAGGCGCAGCGCTGGTTTCAGGCCGAGGTGCAGGCGGGGCTGAGCGCGCTTTTGAACCAGCCGCCCCTGCGCGATCTGCTGGCCAAGGCGGCGGCGGCCGTCGCAGGCGGAGAGATGACACCCGAAGTGGCCGCGCAGGTGGTTCTGTCGGGGTTGCCGGGACTTGCAGGTCTGGCAGGGCTGGCAGGGCTGGCGCCGCCGCACGCGGAACCGCCCCCGGTTTTGCCGCAAACATCTTGGTCCGATCCGGGGGCCTGATCCGGGGCGAGGCGCTTGACGGCGCCGGCGTTTGCGCTTAAACGGCCCCAAATCCAATTCGGTCCTGCCCCGGCAGGGGCCCTTACTATTGACCATGAAGGAACACGACCATGTCGCGCGTCTGCGAACTGACCGGCAAAGGGCCGATGTCTGGCAACAAAGTAAGCCACGCCAACAACAAATCCCGGCGTCGCTTTCTGCCGAACCTGAACCAGATCACGCTGATCTCGGACGTCCTGGGCCGTTCGTTCCAGCTGCGCATTTCCGCAGCGGCGATTCGCACCGTGGATCACCGCGGCGGGCTGGACGCTTTCCTCGCCAAGGCCAAGGACGACGAATTGTCCTCCGACGCCCTCGCGATCAAAAAAGAAATCGCCAAGAAGGCGCAAGCCGCGGCCTGACTGTCCTGACCGGCCCGGCTAATCGGACCGGCCCGGCTAATCTGACTGGCCCGACTGGTCTGACCGGCGCACTGTCCTGACCGGCCCGATTTTCTCGTCCTGATGCTTTGCAAGCCCCGCCCTCCTCGGCGGGGCTTTGCGTTTTGGGCCATCCCGCGTTGAAGGGGCGATGTGCCGCATTCCCGATCCGGATTGCTTGCGGCAGGTTGCGCCCATGGCCCTGATCCGTCGCTGCCTTGCCCTGATCCTGACGCTCGCCGTGATCCTGTCCGGCGCAGAATCTGCCGTGGCCCGGGCCGAGATGGCGGCGGCGGTCTATCCGGTGATCTGCGGCGAAGGCGGCACCGGCGCTGATCGCCGCCACCCTTGCCGCGACCTCCGCCGCCGCCCACACCGGGCTGGGGTTGCACGCCCCCTATGCGCGGCTGACCCCGCACGGCGGCGCGGTCTATCTGCTGATCCTGAACCATGCCGATGACGACGACAGGCTGATCTCGGCCAGCTCGCCCCAGGCCGACATGGCCATGGTGATGGTCACCACCGAAAAGAACGGCGTGACTTCCATGACCAATACGGACGGCGGCCTTGTCATCCGGGCCTATGACACCGTGGTGCTGGCCCCGGGGCAGGCGCATGTCATGCTGATGGGTCTGAAAGCCAGGATCCAGACTGGCGCGACGATCGAGGTGACCCTGACCTTCGCCAATTCCGGCAAGGTGACACTGCGGGTGCCAGTGATGAACACCCGCAGCGCGCCGCCCGCCGATGTGAAAACCGGCTTTGACGCCGAAACCCACAACCACGTCCAAACCGAACTGGCGACCGAAACCAGCGCCCTGTCGATGGCGCTTTCTGAAGATCAACTGGCCATCGCCGCGCTGCTGAAAGGCCAGTTCGAAAAGCCGGATGCGCCGCTTGCGGTGGACCCCGTGGTGGTGATGGGCGATGACGCCATCGCCTCCTGGGCGCAGGGCCCGATGGCCGGGCGCGCGCTGCTGCGCCGCACCGACGGGCAATGGGCCGTGGTCCTGTGCGCCGGGCCCGACCTGTGCGCCGGGCCCGACCTGCGCGCCGAAGATTTCCTCGCTCGGCACGGCGTCAAAGATGCCGCCATGTTGAGCCAGATGTTCAATCAGGCCGAAGACGGGCTTGGCGCGGACAAAGTCGGACTGTACTCGACCTTTGACGGCGTGGTGAAGATGTCCAAGCCCGCCTCGAACTGACGGGGGCAGGGCGGCAGTCAGCCTGCCGCCCAGCTCCACACCCTCAACAAGGTCCATGCCCCGTGCTGAAACCGCTGTTCCTGCCCGATGCCCTGTCTGCCGCCGAATGCGACCGCCTGATCGCCGCTGCGGCTGCGGGACCGATGAAAGAGGCCAGCCTTGTGCGCGGCGTGGCCGATCCCCGGTTGCGCCGGGCCGAACTGGCCTGGGTGGATGATCTGCCGGATGCGGACTGGCTGATGCCGCAGGCCATGCGCCTCGTGGCCGAGGCAAACCGCGGCACTTTCGGCTTCGATCTGACCGATTTCGGTGAAAGCGCGCAAATCGCCCGCTACAGCGCGACGCGTGAAGGGCACTTCGGCTGGCATTCCGACATCGGCGCCGGCACCTGGGCCGCACGGCGCAAGCTGACCGTGGTGGTGCAGCTTTCGGATCCGCAGGACTACGATGGCGGCGCATTGGAAATCTGGCCCGACGCCTCTGTCCTGACCGCGCCCCGGGCCCGCGGCCTCGCCACGATCTTCCCCAGCTTCCAGCTGCACCGCGTCACCCCCGTCACCCGCGGCACCCGCTGGAGCCTGACCCTGTGGTCGCACGGTCCCGCCTTCCGGTAGGATGGGTGAGGAGCCCCTCGCTGCGAAACACTGACCGAAATGATGGGCTTCTCACCCATCCTGCAATTGCCCCCGCCTTGCCCCGCCTCCATCAAACCGGCAACATACCCCCCATGACCCACGCCCCCAGCCCCCGCACCCGCCTGCGCCGCCTGCATGAAAAGGCCGCCTATGACTTTGCCGATGTTGCCGCTGTGCTGGACGCCCAGCCGCTTGCCCATATCGGCCATCTGGTGGACGGCGCACCGCGCGTCACGCCGACGCTGCAATGGCGGGACGGGGGGACGGTTTATTGGCACGGCTCAGCCGCCAGCCGGATGATCAAGGCTTCGGCGGGGGCCGAGGTCTGCCTGTCAGTCACCCTGCTCGACGGGCTGGTGCTGGCCCGCTCGGGCCTGGAGCATTCCGTGCAGTTCCGCTCGGTCACGGTCTTTGGCCGGGCCGAGCTGGTCACCGGCCCCGACAAGGCCCGCCAGCTGGAATTGATGATGGTGGGCATGTTCCCCGGCCGCTGGCCGCAGTTGCGCCCGATGACAGCGCAGGAGTTGAAGGCGACGGCGATGCTGTCGCTGGCCTTGACCGAGGCCTCGGCCAAACTGTCTGTCGGCGGGCCGCTCGACCCCGAGGCGGATCAAGGCTGGCCAGTCTGGGCCGGCGTGGTGCCAATCACCCAAGTCCTTGGCACCCCGGAACCGGATGGCTCGCCAATGGGCCCCGTGCCCCAGATCAAGCGGTTCTGAACCGACCCGGTAGGGGACGTGCTTGGCACGCACCGCCCTGAATGTCGGCCCGCAAAGCCTAGCCCTTGCAGGCCATCTGCGCCTGCGCGCCGAACTGGGTATAGCGGTCCCAGAACGCATTGGCCGAGGGCGTGCTTTGCATCCGCACCTGCTCGGCCTTGTCGGGGTTCAGGAAGAACTGCGCCACCATCAACTGGTCCCGCCCGCCCAGCGTGATATCGGCGACTTTCTGGATGCAGCCGCACAGCGATGAATTGCCCCCCGCCCGCGCCGAGGTCAGACAGGCCCGCTCCACCGGCCCGGCGCTCGCAGCCCCCGCAACACCCATCAGCACAAGGGCGCCAAGAAGGGCCCGGATTTGCAACTTCGTCATCAACTGTCCGCCTTCAACCCGCGCCAGCCAGCGCGGCCAGTCCCGAAGGCAGGCCCACACCACTGGTCATTTTCTGCGCCGATCATGACAAGTTGAGCCGATTTCTTCAAGCCCGTCCAGAGGGAGGCCACTTTGTTGGTCGCTGCTCCAAATGAAAGGCCGTCAGTCGCAATCCTGATAGTTTGACGCCATGCAAACCTTCGCGCGCCGTTGCGCCTCAACCACGTCGGCAGCTGCCATCATCGCTGCAACATAGTCGCGACGATGTTTGGAATTACTTTGGCCATTCGCGGCTGAAATATTGAACCACATATGTGCCTCGACAAAGTCCTGTGGCATGCCCCGGCCGTCTAGGTACATGATGCCGAGCCTGTTCTGCGCCATGCCATCGCCCTGATCCGCTGCCAGCCGGTACCATTTTGCCGCTTCGAGGTAGTTTTGTTCTGCTCCGGCGCCGATATCATACATGATTCCGAGGTATACCTGCGCGCTGACGTCGCCCTGCGTGGCCAAAGGCGTGAACTCCTGCATTGCTGCGCCGTAGTCGCCTGCCAAGTATGCGGTCTCCCCTTTGTCAAAATCCTGCGCCAAGCCCAGAGAAGGCATCAGCATCAAAGCAAGAACTTTGCAACGAAAGTAACGCCCCATTACACTCCTGCGAATCTCGCTCTTTGACAACGGTTGGGAGACTGGCCAACTGGATCAGCGTACAATCACAGGGGTTCGTCAACGGTCCTGATCATCCCGCCGCCCCTTCCCCCCCTTCCCCCCATCCGTTATACGCGCCCCCATGACCGAGCTTTCCCAGATCCGCAACTTCTCCATCGTGGCCCATATCGACCACGGCAAATCCACGCTCGCCGACCGGCTGATCCAGTCGACCGGCACCGTCGCCGA
>JANLQT010000758.1:0-2374 GCA_031368035.1 Rhodobacterales bacterium
TGGCGATCCGTCGCCGGGGCGTTCTTTCTGGCGTTCCTGTCGAACGGCTTCAACCTGCACCAGATCGACCCGATCTGGCAGCGGCTGATCATGGGGATGGTGATCCTTGTGGCCGTCGGCATCGACTCCTGGACACAGCGCGGCAGCAAATGAACCCGAACCCAGGAAGCCAGAAATGATCCGGATTGGCGTGGATGTTGGCGGCACGAACACCGATGCCGTGGTACTGAACGGGCGCCAAGTGATCGCCGGGGCCAAGCGCCCGACGAGTGCGGACGTGCATTCCGGCGTAAAGGCCGCGATTGCAGCGGCGATGGAGGCGTCGAAGATCCAGCCCGCGCAGGTCGATGCGGTCATGGTCGGCACCACGCATTTCGTCAACGCGCTGGTCGAACGCCGCCGCCTTGCGCCCACCGGCCTGATCCGCCTTTGCTTGCCCTCGGGCGGCAGCCTGAAGCCGTTCTCCGACTGGCCCGCCGATCTGATCGCGGCCATGCACCTGCATTATCGCCTGTGCGACGGCGGGTATGAGATGGACGGGCGCGAGATTGCCCCGATCAACCCTGCGCAAATCCTGACCGCCGCCCGCGACCTGCGCGCCGAAGGCTGCGATGAACTGGCGATCAGCGCGGTCTTTGCCACGATTCGCGGCGATGCCGAACGCGAGGCGGCGGCACTGATCCACGCCGAATTTCCCGATATGGCGATCACCCTCAGCCAGGATATTGGCCGCATCGGCCTTCTGGAGCGTGAGAATGCCGCCACGATCAACGCCGCCCTGCGCCCGCTTGCGCGGTCAGTGGTGGATGCTTTCGGCTCGATCCGCGCCGCGCTTGGGCTGAACTGTCCGCTGTTCTTCACCGCCAATGACGGCACGCTGATCGATAGCGCCGAGGTCGCGCGCCTGCCGGTGCTGACCTTCGCCTGCGGCCCCACCAATTCCATGCGGGGCGCGGCCTATCTGTCCGGCGTCAAGAACGCCCTTGTCGTCGATGTCGGCGGCACCACCACCGATGTGGGCGAAGTGCAGGACGGCTTTCCGCGCCTTGCCGGCACCTCGGTCGAGGTCGTGGATGTGCGCACCAATTTCTCTATGCCCGATGTGATCAGCTTTGGCCTCGGCGGCGGCTCGCTGATCAAGACCGGCGCCCAAGGTGTGGGTCCGGAATCGGTCGGGGCCGAACTCATCACCAAGGGCATCGTTTTTGGCGGCGATGTGCTGACCGCCTCGGACATCGTGGTCGCGGCGGGACGCGCGCAGATGGGCACCCATCCCCCGCCCGATGTGCCGGGACTGGATGCCTATATCCGCATCATCGACCAGATGGTGACAGATGCCGTCGCCCGCGCCCGCACCAGCGGCGAGGTGATCCCGGTGCTGGCCGTGGGCGGCGGCTCGGTTCTACTGGCCGACCGCGTGGACGGGCTTGAGGTGATCCGCCCGCCGCATTTCGACCTCGCCAACGCCGTGGGCGCGGCCATCGCGCAGATTTCCGGCGAGGTGTCCAAGATCGTGCCGGTCTCCGCCGGGCTGACCCGGGAAGAGGCGATCGACAAGGTCACCGAGGAAGCCCGCGCCGTCGCCATCGCCCGTGGCGCCGACCCCGCCAGCCTTGTCGTCCTTTCGAAATCCGATGTGCCCATGTCCTATCTGCCCGGAAACAACCTGTCGATCAGCGTCACCGTGGTCGGCGATCTCAAGCTGGAGGCCCGCTGATGTCCCGCCCATCCGTGATGCAAGTGGATGCCGAGGCCCTGTGCCGCATCGCCGATGGCGGCGCCGTGCTGGGGTCGGGCGGCGGCGGCAATCCCTATATCGGGCGGCTGATGGCCCAGCAGGCGCTGGCCGGCGGCAAGACCGTGCCCATGGTCTCGCTTGACGAATTTGCCGATGACGATCTGATCCTGCCCATCGCCATGATGGGCGCGCCAGCGGTGATGGTCGAGAAATTCCCATCGGGCCACGAAATCCCCAGCCTTGTCGCGATGATGGAGCGGCTGACGGGCCGCAAGGTCGCCGCGATCCTGTGCATCGAGGCGGGGGGACTGAATTCCACCATTCCCTTCGCAGCAGCGGCCTATATGGACCTGCCCATCATCGACGGCGACGCGATGGGCCGCGCCTTTCCCGAACTCCAAATGGTGACCTTCACCCTTGGCGGCATCCGTGCCACGCCGATGGCGATGTTCGACGACAAGGGGAACGGCGCGACCTTCGACACCATATCCAACAACTGGACCGAGCGCCTCGCCCGCGCCCTGACGATCGAGATGGGCGGCTCGGCCATGGTCGGGCTGTATGCGGTAACGGCGGGGCAAATCCGCGATTTGCTGATCAAGGGCACCCTGACCATGGCGCATCGCATGGGCTGCC
>JANLQT010000774.1:0-4888 GCA_031368035.1 Rhodobacterales bacterium
CCCCGCCACCATGATCAACTGCTTGAACTGCTGCGGCGCCTGAGGCAACGCATAAAACTTGCCCGGATGCAGCCGCGACGGCACCAGAAAGTCCCGCGCCCCTTCCGGAGACGAGGCGGTGATGATCGGCGTCTGGAACTCGTTGAACCCCTGATCCCACATCGCATTCCGCAGATGCCGCACCACGTTCGACCGCAGCATCATGTTGCGATGCAGCTTGTCCCGCCGCAGGTCCAAAAAGCGATAGGTCAGCCGGGTTTCCTCGGGGTATTCCACATCGCCGAACACCGGCATCGGCAGATCCTCCGCCGGCCCCAGCACGTCCAGCGCCACGGCGTAAACCTCGATCTCCCCCGTCGGAATCTTCGCGTTCACCAGAGAAGCATCCCGCGCCTTCACCCGGCCCTCGATCCGCACCACAGTCTCGGCCCGCAGCTTCTCGATCGCCCCGAACGCACTGGAATCGCTGTCGCAAATCACCTGAGTGATCCCGTAATGGTCGCGCAGATCCAAGAACAGCACGCCGCCATGGTCGCGCACCCTATGCACCCAGCCCGACAGACGGACAGTATTGCCCACCTCGGCCTTGGTCAAAGCGGCGCAGGTGTGGCTGCGGTAAACATGCATGGCAGTTCCCTTCAAGCGGGCAATTTCAGGTCCGCGCCGATAGAGCGCCGCAAGGGTGCGAAGTCAACCCCGCGGCCTTCGGGCTTCGGCTTAGCGCCGACGATCCCGCCGCGCGCTCATCGGCTGGAACGCGACCCCGACATGCGCCTCGCAATAGGGCTTGCCCGGCAAGGACGGCAATCCGCAGAACCAGAAGTCTTCGGTCGCGGGGTCGCCGATCGGCCACTTGCACGTCCGCTCGGTCAGTTCCATCAGCGTCAGCTTCTTGGCCCGCTTTTCGACCTCGCGGACGGACGCCAAAGCCTCGGGGCTGATCTCGTTCAACGAGGGCTGCGGCGGCAGGGGCTGGCCCGCCGGCACGATCGGCTTGCGCAGCGGGATCGGCAGGTTCGAAGAAGGCATGACCGTCTGCGAGACGGGGGCAGGCTGCGGGGCAGGGGCCGGACTTGGCACGGCGCGCAGCGGCTCGGGTGCCACGGCGACCTTCACCGCCACCGGCTCGGGCACCGGCTTGGGCGCAGGTTCGGCCACCACGGGCGTCACCTCCTCCTCGACCTCATTGCCACCGCGGTTCGACAGGCCAAGGCGGTGCACCTTGCCGATCACGGCATTGCGCGTCACGCCGCCCAGCTCTTTGGCGATCTGGCTTGCGGACTGGCCATCGGCCCACATGCGCTTCAAGGTCTCGACGCGTTCGTCGGTCCAGGACATCGGTCTCTCCGGAGTAAAGGTCGGCTGGGGCAAGTTGGCAGTTGGCTTAGATAGCCGTCAGCCGCACCCGATACAACCGCACGCGCGGCGAATCAAGCGCCGCAAGGAATTTAGCCGTGTCCACCGCCTGCGGTTTTCCGCGTTCCCCTGTTCCGCACGGAACTGCGGCCACCGGCGACAAGGGCCAATCTCCCCTCATGCGCCGGTCAACGGCCAACCAAGGGAGAACGACGATGCCAAATGATCTGGAACTGTTTCAAGGCGAAGGCCCCGCCGCGCAGCCCACGGCCACAGTCCCGATGTCCGGGCTGACGCAGCGCCTTGCCCGTGCCTGGCAACACCTGCGGACGATGCGCAGCCAAGCCTGGTCAGCGGCCGCACGCGGCGCCGATATCAACGCCATGCAGCGTATCGCCCCCCAACTGATGGAAGACGTCGGCATCTACGACCGCGCCGCCGCCGCCTCCATCCGCCGCATGGAAAATCTGGCCGCCCGCGGCAGCGGCATGCCCCGCCACATCTTCATCGCGCGCCTCTGATCGGGCAGGCGGATCGCAACGCGTCTGCCCGTCAGCGGCCGGCAGCGATCCTCAGCCTGGGGCGGAAAGGGCGGCCGCATCCCCTTCGCAGAGGCTCAAACGGCCCGCACTTTTTCGCCACCCCTGCGCCGCAGCGCGCGGATTCGCCCCCTCAGTCTCGAAAACCTTTTGACCGCGCCGCCGCTTGCCGCTAAAGCCCGCGCATGTCCCAGAACCCGACCCAGTTCCGGTTTACCTTGCCCCGACGCCGCTGATCGCTGCGCCGGGCCTTTGGCCATCTGTCATCTTTCCTTGACCCCGGCCTGCCTTCTTGGCACCAATCCCCCTTCCGCGTCTGGAGCCTGTCCATGATCCCCCCCGTCCTGCCCACCTACAACCGTGCGCCCCTGTCCTTCGTGTCAGGCGCAGGCTCCTGGCTTGTGGCGGATGACGGGCGACGCTTCCTCGACCTCGGCGCGGGCATCGCGGTGAATTCGCTGGGCCACGCCAACCCCGACCTCGTCGCCGCGCTGACGGCCCAGGCCAGCAAGCTCTGGCATGTCTCCAACCTCTACACGATCCCGGAACAGGAACGCCTGGCCGAGATGCTGGTGGACAAGACCTTCGCCGACACGGTGTTCTTCACCAACTCCGGCACCGAGGCCGCCGAACTGGCGATTAAAATGGCCCGCAAATACCACTACGACCGCGGCCAGCCCCGGGCCGAGATCATCACCTTCGAAGGCGCCTTCCACGGCCGCTCCACCGGTGCCATCGCGGCGGCGGGGTCCGAGAAGATGACCAAGGGCTTCGGCCCCCTGATGCCCGGTTTCCGCCAACTGAAGTGGGCCGACCACGACGCCCTGCGCGCGGCCATCACCTCGCAAACCTGCGCCGTCCTGATCGAGCCGGTGCAGGGCGAAGGCGGCATCCGTGTCGTCCCCGACCAATGCCTGAAGGGCCTGCGCGACCTCTGCGACGAGGTCGGCGCCCTGCTGATCTTCGACGAGGTCCAATGCGGCATGGGCCGCTCTGGCCGCCTGTTCGCCCACGAATGGGCCGGCATCACCCCCGACATCATGATGGTCGCCAAAGGCATCGGCGGCGGCTTCCCCTTGGGCGCGGTGCTGGCGACCGAGGCCGCCGCCTCCGGCATGACCGCCGGCACCCACGGCTCCACCTATGGCGGCAACCCGCTCGCCTGCGCCGTGGGCCTGCGGGTGATGCAGATCATCTCGGGCGACGCCTTCCTCGCCGAAGTGAACCGCAAGGGCGCCCTGTTCCGGCAGGGCCTCGAATCCCTCGTCGCCGCCCACCCCAAGGTGTTCGACGCGGTGCGCGGCGAGGGCCTCATCCTCGGCCTGCACTGCGTCGTCCCCCCGACCGACGTGGTCAAAGCGGGTTACGCGGCCCAACTCCTCACCGTCCCCGCCGCCGACAACGTCCTGCGCCTCTTGCCCGCGCTGAACATCCCCGACGACGACATTGCCGAGGCCCTGCGCCGTCTCGACAAAGCCGCCGCGCTGATCGAGGCCGCCTGACATGCAAAGCGCCCGTGAAAAAGCCCACCGGACGACGCGACGAGCCGGGCCCCACTTGTCCTTTCACAGAAGCCATAAATATTCCCACGGGGGTCTGGGGGTGTGAAACCCCCAGTGCTTGCCAAGCAGAAAACCGTATCCAGATGAAACACTTCCTCGACATCCACAAAACCGACGCCGCCGACCTGCGCGCCATGATCACCTCGGCCCGCGCGATGAAAACCGCGCGCGAGGGCCGCCCCAAGGGCGCGCGCGACGACGACCAGCCGCTGGCGGGCCGCATGGTGGCGCTGATCTTCGAAAAGCCATCGACCCGCACCCGCGTGTCCTTTGACGTCGGCGTGCGCCAGCTTGGCGGCGAGACCATGGTGCTGTCCGGCAAGGAAATGCAGCTTGGCCATGGCGAGACCATCGCCGACACCGCCAAAGTCCTGTCGCGCTATGTGGACCTGATCATGATCCGCACCTTTGAGGAAGCGACGTTGCTGGAGATGGCCGAGCACGCCACGGTCCCGGTGATCAACGGCCTGACCAACCGCACCCATCCCTGCCAGATCATGGCCGACGTGATGACCTATGAAGAACACCGCGGCCCGATCGCGGGCAGACGCGTGGTCTGGGCCGGCGACGGCAACAACGTCTGCGGCAGCTTCCTGCACGCCGCGGGCCAGTTCGGCTTCGACCTCACTTTCACCGGCCCCGAAACCCTTGACCCGGAACAAGACTTCATCCGCTTCGCCCGCGCCAAAGGCTCGAAAATCCTGATCGAGCGCGACCCCGACCGCGCCGTTGAAGGCGCTGACCTCGTCGTCACCGACACCTGGGTTTCGATGCACGACCCCGAGTCGGCCAAGGAACGCCGCCACAACCAGCTGCGCCCCTACCAGGTCAACGAAGCCCTGATGGCCCGCGCCAAGCCCGACGCCTTGTTCATGCATTGCCTGCCCGCCCATCGCAACGACGAGGCGACCAGCGCGGTGATGGACGGCCCGCATTCGGTGATCTTCGACGAGGCCGAAAACCGCCTGCACGCCCAGAAAGCAGTGATGCGCTGGTGCCTCGGCGCGTGAGATGAAGGTGCTCAACCGTCTGGTGACGGGTGCCGTGGTCCTGGCCGTGGTGGTCGCCCTGCGGCCCGACTTCATCGGCCATCTGCGCGCATGGCTTTGGCCCCCCGCTCCCGCCGCCGTGACCGAGGTGATGCGCCCCGACCTGACCCCGGGTCGCTCCGGCAACCAGACCTACACGCCGCCAGACACCTTCCCGCCCCATGGGTTCGAGTTCGCCGGCCAGCCCCGCCGCTTCTTTGCCTTGCCCGCCACTGGCCAGACCGGCCTGCCGCCGCTGATCCTTCTGCTGCACGGCTCGGGCCGCGACGGCCGCGCCATGCTGGACATGTGGCAGGCCATCGCGGGGCAGGGCGCTTTCCTTGTCGCCCCCGACGCCCTCGACACAAGCCAATGGAACCCCGCCGCCGATGGAACCGCGTTC
>JANLQT010000005.1:0-2697 GCA_031368035.1 Rhodobacterales bacterium
GAACACCGCGATCCTGTCTCCCACCGGCGGGTCGATCGGCATCGGCTTCTCGATGGCCTCGAACGTGGTCAGCAAAGTCGTGGATCAACTTCAGCAGTTCGGCGAAACCCGCCGTGGCTGGCTGGGCGTGCGCATCCAGGACGTGACCCCGGATGTGGCCGAAGCGATGGGTCTGGCCGCCGCGCATGGCGCGCTGGTGACGGACGTGCCGGACGGCCCGTCCAAGGACGCCGGCATCCTGTCGGGTGACGTGATCATGACGTTTAACGGCAAGGATGTGACTGACAGCAAGACGCTGGTCCGTGCCGTCGCCGACGCCCCGATCGGGCAAGCGGTGCCGGTGGTGGTGATGCGGTCCGGCAAGGAAGAGACGATCTCGGTGGTGCTTGGCCGCCGCGAGACGGCCGAGGCGGATCAGGTGCAACCGGCGGCGGCCACCGCCCCGGCCAAGCCCGAAACCGCGGATGTTCTGGGCATGACCCTGCTGCAGGTGACCGCGGACATGGAGCAGGATCTGGGGCTGCAGGCCGGCACCAAGGGTCTGGTCATCACCAAGATCGACGAGAAATCGGCCGCCTTCGACAAGGGCCTGCGCAACGGCGATGTGATCACCGAAGCCGGCCAGACCAAGATCGAGACGCTGGACGATCTGACCGCGCAGATCAAGGAAGCCAAGGACGCCGGCCGCAAGTCGATGTTGTTGCTGGTGCGCACCCAAGGCGAGCCGCGTTTCGTGGCGCTGTCGCTGGAATAAGCCTTCGAGCTTGAGAAGAAAGGGCGGCAGGGCAACCTGCCGCCCTTTTGCATTGAGAAAATGCCGAAAATGGCACCCGTAGGATGGGTGATTCACCCATCATTTCCCTGCTCCAACCGCCTGCACCACCCATCGCCCAAATCCTAACGCTTCGTAAATTGGCGCAACCAACTCATTGATTTCATTGGTCCCGAAAATCTGTCCACGCGTGGACACTTTTCCCCTCACCGCCCCATCGCGGCAAAAAACCCCTCCGGCCCGTCCACTTCTTCCACCCGTTTGCCCCGGATTTCCCAAAAACGGCTGCCCACCGCGCGCACGAAATGCCGGTCATGGCTGACCAGCAGACAACTCGCCTCGGGCGCCAGAAGTTCCGCCTCCAGCGCCTCTTGCCCCTCGATGTCCAGATGGTTGGTCGGCTCGTCCAAAAGGTGAAAGCTCGGCCTTTGCAGCCGCAAAAGCAGCAGCGCCAGCCGCGCCTTCTGCCCGCCCGACAGCTTGTCCACGGCCCGGCTCTGCCAATCTGTCTGCACACCGGCCCCCGCCAGTTGCGAGCGGGTGACGGCGTCCGAATGGGTCAGGGCGCTGACCAGATCGAATGGTGTGGCCTTTGGCGGCAACTGCCCCAGATGCTGATCCGAATACCCCAGCACCAGTGAGGCCGCCGCCCGGATCGGCCCGACCTCGCCCCCCGCCGCCGCCAGCACCGCCGCCACCAGCCGCGACTTGCCTGCCCCATTGGGCCCCAGCAGCACCACCCGGTCGCCCTTCTCGATCCACAGCTTTCCCGTGCGGAACAGCGGCCGGCCATCGGGCGTCGCAATCTGCGCATCCTCGAATGCCAGCATCGCCTTGGCATGACTGCCGCCATGCGCCAGTTTGATCGCCCCGGCCGACCGTTCCAGATGCGCCGGCCGCGCCCCGGCCTCGATCTTCTCGGCGCGTTCGGTCAACTGCCGGGTCTTGACCACCAAGAGGTCCGAGCCCGAGTTGATGCCGATGTTCTTCAGCTTGGCCGCTTGCCGGCGCAGTTGGTCGGCTTTGGCGAGATCATTGTCAAACCGGCGGGCGTCGGCGGCATCCGCCTCGTCCAGCGCGGCGCGGGCGCGGGAATAGGGCAGGGCAAAGGCGCGGCTGGCCTCGGCGCGCAGGAACAAGGTGCGCGACGTGGCCTCGTCCAGAAACGCCCGGTCATGCGAGGTCAGGATCACCCCCACATCCCGTGGCAACGCCTTCATCCAAGCCGTCAGCCTTGCAATTCGGGTCAGGTCCAGATGGTTGGTCGGCTCGTCCAGCAGATAAAGATCCGGCTCGCCCACTGCCGCCCGCGCCAGCAGCGCGGTGCGTTGCCAGCCGCCCGAAAGCTGGGCCAGCGCCACGTCGCGCAATCCCTCCGGCACCGCCAGATCATCCAGCACGATATCCGCGCGCCAGCTTTCGCTGTCCGCCAGATCGCCGGACAGCCCCGACAGGACGCAATCGCGAAACGTCAGCGGCAACAGCGCTGGCACCACCTCTTGCGCCACCAGCGCCAGTTTCAACCCGCGCGCCCGGGTGATTTCTCCCGCCTGCGGCTCGGCAAGCCCCGCAAGGCAGGCCAGAAGCGAGGTTTTGCCGCGCCCGTTGGCGGCCACGAGCCCCATGCGGTCGCCGGGGGCGAGGGTGAAGGACAGGCCGGCAAACAGCGGCATGCCAAGGGTCAGGGACAGGGATTTCACGGCAAGAAGGCTCATGGTGGCTCCGTTCGGGAAAGGTCATGGCGCATGCAGCGCCGGGAACGGGCGGACCAGAGGGCGGACGTGCCTGCCGGGTCAGCCCTGCGGATCGCGCAGGGCAGCCACAGGGCCAGAACGCAGGGTCTTGATGAAGCGGACCGATATCATGGGGCGGATCATGCCGAAACCGGCGGACCTGCGCAAGCCGCCAGCGGTGAAGCAGCGGAG
>JANLQT010000007.1:0-1903 GCA_031368035.1 Rhodobacterales bacterium
GCATCGCAACCTCGCGGTTCTGATGCTGGGACTACAGCGACTAGGTGACGACGCTCCCGGTGGGCAGATGTGTGATGCGAACCGCCGAGACGGTCTTGTAGACATGCTGGCCGACGTCGCCGGAGGCGCGCATCGTGTCGATGCGAAGGTCGGAGGCCGGGATGTCGATGTCCACCGCCTCGGCTTCGGGCATGATCGCCACGGTGGCGGCAGAGGTGTGGATGCGTCCCCCGGCCTCGGTGGTGGGCACGCGCTGAACGCGATGGACGCCGGATTCGTATTTCAGCCGGGCAAAGACCCCCTCGCCCTTCACATGGGCGGTCAGTTCCTTGATGCCGCCAAGATCGCTTTCCTGAAGCTCCATGATCTCGAAACTCCAGCCCATGCGTTCGGCGTGGCGCTGATACATCCGCAGAAGGTCGGCGGCGAACAGGCTGGCTTCCTCGCCCCCGGTGCCGGGGCGGATTTCGAGGATCGCAGGGCGGGCGTCGGCGGCGTCCTTGGGGAGGAGCGCAAGGCGCAGGGCCTGTTCCATTTCCGGGATGCGGGCCTTCAGATGCGGCATTTCCTCTTCGGCGAGGCTGCGGAGTTCGGGGTCGGACAGCATCGCCTCGGCCTCGGCCAGATTGTCCAGCGCGCGGCGGTAGGACTGGATTTCGGCCACCACCGGGCGAAGATCGGAGTATTCGCGGCTGAGGTCGGCGATATCAGAGGGCGCGCCGCCAGCGTTCAGCTTCGCCTCGACAAATTCGAAGCGGTTTTCGATCTGGGCGAGTTTTTCAAGCGGGACCATGGGTGGGGGGTTTGGCGACTTCGGGGCAAGTGGTCAAGGGTGGACATCCCGGGGCGCTGCCCCGGACCCCGGGATATTTGGGGCTTCCATGAAGGGCTAAAACTGGGACAGCCAGGCTTTCAGCCGTGCCGCGTTCACCCCGCCATCGCCGCCGCCGAAGCGTTGGCGGCTGAAGATGTCGAGCCGCGTGCCCTCGGGGGCTGCGGCGACTTCCACAGTGACGTAATCGGGAAAGCCCATCAGTTTCGAGCGGCTTTCCCAGGTCGTCAATGTGTCCGTCGCGGCGATCGCCCTCGTGCGCGGGGTGGCGAGCGCGATGGCGTCCAGGCGCGCAAGCACCTCGGCCGGGGTGCCGGGCAGAAGGCAGGTGGCGCGGGCGCCCTTGGGGACAAGTTTGATTTTCTGGGCGCAGGGGCCGGAGGTGGCCGGCTGCGCCGAGGCGACGGGAAGGTTCCAGTCCTTCGGGTCGGTGGGGGCATAGCGGACAAAGGCCGACAGGGCCAGGGCGCACAGCACGATCAGGACCAGCGTATAGACCAGGAAGCGGATCATCTTTGTGTCCTTGCCCAGTGGTAAAGGCAGATCAACTCATAAGCGACATGCGCCCCGGCGATGGCGGTGGCGCCGGGGGTGTCGTAAGGGGGCGAGACCTCGACCACGTCGCCGCCAACCATGTTGATGCCCGCCAGATCACGCAGCACGGCCGCCGCCTGCCACGAGGCCAGACCGCCCCAGACCGGCGTGCCGGTGCCGGGCGCGAAGGCGGGATCGAGCGCGTCGATGTCGAAGGTCACATAGGTCTGGTGGTCTTGGACGATGTCTTTGGCTTTGGCGACGGCCCAGGCGGTGCCGTGTTCGTGCACCTCTCGCGCGGTGATGACGCCCACGCCAAGGTAATCCTCGGTCGTGGTGCGGATGCCGATCTGGACCGAGCGTTTGGGGTCCACGAGGCCGGTTTTCACCGCCTTGTAGAACATGGTGCCGTGGTCGATGCGGGTCAGATCGTCATCTGGCCAGAGGTCGGAATGGGCGTCGAAATGGATCAGGGAGAGGGGGCCGAACTTTTCCGCATAGGCGCGCAGGATCGGAAAGGTGATGTAGTGATCGCCG
>JANLQT010000045.1:0-2765 GCA_031368035.1 Rhodobacterales bacterium
TGCCCGAGGTCAACCGGTTCGCGGCCATTCAGGCGATGGACGCCGAGGCCAAGGACCGGTTGCTGGCGTTGCTTGTCGCGCGCCAGATCAACGGCGGCGAAACGTCCGGCTCACGCCGTGACCGTCGCCACCAAAGGTTCGACGAGATCGCCTTTGCCAGCGGCGTCGATATAGGCAGCAAGTGGCAAGCGCCGGTGGCCTTTTACGACCGGCTCAAAAAGCCTGTGATCGCCAAGATCATGACCGAGGTGCTGGGCAAGGCTGCCGCCGACAATTGCGCCAAGATGAAGAAGGGCGACCTTGCCGCTGCCGCCGCCGAGCGGATGGCAGGGCGCGGATGGTTGCCGCCCGCGCTTGTGATCGCGGAGCCGCCCGTCGAGGTCGCGCAGGAGCGCCCTGTGTTCGACGACGAGGGCGGCGACGACGACGAAGCTGCCGAGTTCGAGGAGGAAGAAGCGGCTTGATAAACGAGAGGGCGGGCCGAGCGGCCCGCCCTCATTTTCTTGTCACCGAGTTTGCCTGTTCAAGTGTTCGCGCGGCCCGTCCCTGCTGGACGGGCAAAGGCCGGACGTTCCGACCGGCCTCAAATCGGCACGGCAGCTTATAGCTGCCGTGCCGATTGCGCGAAGGAGTGCAAGTCAGGCGGTTTGAGCAATTCCTAGATATCTGGAATCGACCGATTGCGGACATTAGCTCACTTGATGTTGTGCTTCGGACCATTCTCGGGACAATGCCTCCTGTCCCGGCGCCGCAATGCTCAACGCTCTGTTGGTCAAAGGCGTGACCGCGGAGCGGGGTGGGAGATTGTGGGGAAGCTGAACGTCCCAGGCCAGCCCAAGCCACTCCAATAACCGAACGAACTGAAACCCGGGATCGGCTTGGCCCGGATAGAGACCGTGCCTCGCCGAAGCCGGGAATGCGTGATGATTACAATGCCAGCTTTCGCCCATGGTCGGGATCGCCAACCAGCCAATGTTATATCCTTGGACGGCCGCGTCCTCGACGAACCAGTCCTGATGTCCGCGGCGATGCGCCACGTGAGCAATATACCAGTGCATGGTGAAGCAGACGGCTACGCGAACGACCACGCCCCACACCACCCATGACCAGCCCCCGAGCCAGAAAAGGACAAGGGCGATGGGAATCTGATGCGCCATCCATGTTCGCTGCAAGAAGCGGTAGAATGGATCGTCGCTTGTGCCGGGCCCCGCATCGAAACGCGGCGGCTTGTCGAACAGCAGCTTGAAATTCAGATAGTAGAACCCGTCCAACATAGCCGACTTGCCGTGCCGGAGGAACCAGTGGCAATTGGCCTGACGCTGTGCCCAGTCGCGAATGTCGTGAAGTCCCACGGTCCAAAGCGGACCGCCCATGCCGACCAGGACGCCGAAATATATCATCACCCGTTCAAGCCATTTCGGGCAATCGAAGCTGCGGTGGATCAGGCGGCGGTGAAAGCCCACCGAATGGCCGATGCATAGCGTGATTCCGGAGAGGATCAGGAAGACGAAAAAGCCATCCCAACTGAAATATATCGGACCGAGGGCCAATGCGCCTGCGATGAACGACATGTTCCATATCGATCGTGGGGCGTCCCACTTTAGCCGCCCGCTACTCGCGTCTGCGTTTTCCAAGTTTCCCAAGGAATTGACCTTGAACGCACCCTCTGCGGCTTCGCCTGCTACGCTCATGATTTGTCCCCCTCTTGTTGACGACGTGCCCTTTTCCGCTCCGCACTGAGTTGGCGCGCTTCCGGGCAGAATGGCGTCAGGAAATTGTAGAGGCTGTTTGCAAGATGATCCGCTGCGATCGAGTAGATGATGTGCTGGCCGCGCTTTTGCTGGTGTACCAGTTCTGCATCGTAAAGGACCGAAAGATGCTTGGAGATCGATGGCATTGCCATGTCGAACTTGGCGGCAATCTCGCTAACCGTCATCGGTCCGCCAGCAAGGTGATTGAGAATCCGCCTTCGGGGTGTCGAAGCGAGCGCTTTGAAAGCTTTTTCCATCGCTACTTTCCTAATTAGGAAAATACGAAAGTCAAGGAGGTCTGCTTTCCACGCCATTCTGGACGAACGCCTTGGCACGAAAGTCTATGGTATCCCCGTGCGATGATCGAACCTCCTGAATCGCCATGCGTTGCGGTCTGCGTGCTCAATGCGCGCGCAGGGATTTGCACCGGCTGCGGTCGCACCATCGCGGAGATCTGCGGTTGTGGCGGATAGCCGGGATGGGTTGAAGGTCGCGGTGCTGCGCGCAGCGCGAGCGTGCGGGAGGTCGGCGCAACTGTTCGGGTGAACGCGGCCTGGCAGCGCCGTCTGTGGCGGGTGAGCTGGCACCGGCTGTGACGTCGCAGACCTCGATGTCGATACGGCCAGAACCAATCGCCCGAAGGGTCGGCAGCTTCTCTTGTCCGGGATTGGCAGGACGATTTCCTTGTTTGCCGGTTTCGTGGCCGCGGGCGTCGCCTAATACGATCAAGCAAAAAACCGGCCTTGCGGCCTACGGTTTCCACCCCGCATTCCATTTGGGCGGAGCCTCCGTTTTTTGGCTGGATCGCGGCGCCTTCGCGGCCTCCTTGAAGACCGTCAGGAAATCACCCTGCAACCCAAGACGGAGTAAGAACCATGCAGAACATCGCAGAATTTCGGATCATCGGCCGCATCGGCAAGGTCGAGGTCAAGGAGAAGGTCACTTATCTTTCGGTGGCCTCGAACTACAACCGCAAGGACGGCGACGACTGGAAGACCGACGCGCACTGGAACA
>JANLQT010000155.1:0-1993 GCA_031368035.1 Rhodobacterales bacterium
TCGTCCCGAACCGTTCCGCCAAGGCTGACGCAGGCTCCGCGCTGGCCTGGATCGCCGCCCGAACCTTCGGCGTCGTCGTCGCCTGCTTGTGAAGATGGATCAGCATGTCCGCACCCCGCTTCGAATGTCCCTCAGGATCGATCTTGCCATGAAAAACGCAGAGCGCCGAGGGTCTATGTGATCATCCGGGATGGAACAGCTAGGCCTGCACCCGCTTTCCCCATCACCGCGGGACAAATACCTCCACGGGGGTTTGGGGGTGTGAAACCCCCAATCTTCTTTCTTCACAAAAGACTTGGCGAAGCCTCCGCTGCTTCACGTCTGGTCACCGCGTGCGCAAATGGTCCCGGGTCAGATCGCTGATCTTGCTGCAGCCCATCAGCTTCATGTCCCGCTCCAGTTCGGCCTTCATCCGCCCCAGCGCGCGTTCCACCGCCGGTTGCCCCCCCGCGGCCAGCGGGAACAGGTAGTACCGCCCCAGCCCGACCGCCTTGGCCCCCCGCGCCAGCGCCTTCAGCACATGCGTGCCGCGCTGGATGCCGCCATCGACCATCACGTCCAACTTGCCCTGCACCGCCTGCACCACCTCGTCCAATTGGTCGAACGGCGCACGCCCGCCGTCCAATTGCCGCCCGCCGTGGTTGGACAGCACGATGCCGTTGCAGCCGATTTCCGCCGCCCGCCGCGCATCTTCCGCCGACATCACGCCCTTCAGACAGAACGGCCCGCCCCAGTCGGCCACCATCTGCGCCACATCGTCCCAGGAAATCGACGGGTCCAGCATCTCGGTGAAATAGCGCGAGATCGACATCGTCCCGCCGCCCATGTCGACATGATCCTCCAATTGCGGCAGGCGGAACTTCTCGTGCGTGACATAGTTGATGCCCCACATCGGATGCAGCGCAAATTGCACCATCCCCGCCAGCGTCAGCCGGAACGGGATCGAAAACCCGGTGCGCAGATCGCGCTCGCGGTTGCCGCCCGTCACCGAATCCACCGTCAGCATCATCACCTGAACCCCCGCCGCCTTGGCGCGGTCCATCATGGCGCGGTTCAGCCCGCGGTCCTTGTGAAAATAGAACTGATAGACCTGGGGCCCGGGATAGGCGCGCCGCATCTCCTCAAGGCTGGTGGTGCCCAGCGACGACACTCCGAACATCGTGCCGTATTTCGCCGCCGCCGCTGCCACCGACCGCTCGCCGGTGTGGTGAAACAGCCGCTGCAGCGCGGTGGGTGAACAATAGACCGGCAGCGCCAGCTTCTGCCCCATCACCGTCACCGACAGATCCACTGCGCCGACGCCGCGCATCACATTGGGCACCAGATCCCAGGCGTCATAGGCGGCCGTATTGCGCCGCATCGTGCCTTCGTCATCCGCGCCGCCGTCGATGTAGTTGAAGATCGGCCCCGGCAGCCGGCGACGGGCAAGTTCACGGTCGTCGTGGAAGTTGTGGCATTGCGAAAGGCGCATGGCTAAGTTCCGATCCGGGGACGGGGCCAGTCTAGCGGCGAAAGCCGGGGATGTTCCAGCCACGAAGCACCAGCCACGAAGCACTTCGCCCGGGCTTTGGTCCGCCAGCAGACAGGAAACGCCCCATGGATCTCGACGCGATCAGAACCGCCATCGACCGCAACCCCCGGAAGATCCTGCACATCGGGGCCAATCGCGGCGGCGAGGCGAAGCTTTACGAGGGCGCCGGCATCACCGGCTATCATGTCGAGGCGATCCCCGAGATGTTCGCACTGCTGAAGGCGCGCTGCGAGAAATTGCCGAACCAGCACCCGATCGAGGCCTGCCTGCACGAGGATCGGCGCAGGGTGCGCTTCAATGTCTCGTCGAACTTCGCCTCCTCCTCGCTGCTGGGGCTGGGACGCCATGCCGCCGCCTATCCCGAAGTCACCTATACCCACGTCCTTGACCTGCAGACCGAGACGGTGGACGGGCTGATCCTGGCCGGGCAGGTGCCGGGTGACGTTGATTTCGCGGTTCTGG
>JANLQT010000162.1:0-7522 GCA_031368035.1 Rhodobacterales bacterium
GCGCAAGTCTCGCCGATCCATGTCGACGAAATCCGCGTGGGCGAGACGGTGCGGGTGTCGTTCCCGGCCTTCAACAGCCGCACGACGCCGCAACTGTCTGGCAAGCTGGTGAACATCTCGGCTGATGCCTTGTCTGACAGCAAGTCGGGCGCGACCTATTACCGGGCGGAGATTTCGCTGGATGCGGGTGAGGTGGCGCGGCTGGGGACGCGGAACCTGATCCCCGGCATGCCGGTGCAGGCCTTCATCGAGACGGAAGAACGCACGCCGATGGCCTATCTTCTGAAACCCTTTACCGATTACTTCCGCCTCGCCTTCCGTGAGAGCTGAGCGTTACATTGCCCCGATATCCGAACCATTGACCCGGCGCCTCGCGGCCCGGACCAGATCAAGGAGCCTGCCGATGTCTGATGTCGAAGCCAAACTGGCCGCGCTTGGCCTGACCCTGCCGGATGCTTCTGCCCCGGTGGCGAATTATGTGCCCTTCGTGATCACCGGCAACCAGGTGTTCATCTCGGGCCAGACCAGCCGCGCGCCCGGGGGCGGGCTGATCACCGGCAAGCTGGGCGCGGAGCTGGACGTGGCGCAGGGCGCCGCAGCGGCGCAGTCCTGTGCGCTGGCGATCTTGGCGCAGGTCAAGGCCTCGGTCGGCGGTGACTGGAACCGGGTGGTGCGGGCGGTGAAGCTGGTCGGCTTCGTGAACTCCACCACCGATTTCACCGACCAGCCCAAGGTGCTCAACGGTGCCTCGGACCTTCTGGTCGCGGTGCTGGGCGAGGCCGGGCGCCACGCCCGCTCTGCCGTTTCGGCGAACTCGCTGCCGATGGGCATCGCGATCGAGATTGAAGCCATTTTCGAAATCCGCTGATGCAGGCCGTTCCCCTGCCGCAGGCGTTTCTACGCGCGCCCATCGCGCACCGCGCCCTGCATGACCGAAGCAGGGGGCGCATCGAAAATTCCCTCAGCGCCGTGCGGGCGGCAGTTGCGGCAGGCTATGCGATCGAAATCGATTTGCAGCTTTCCGCCGATGGCGTTGCCATTGTTTTCCACGACGCAGATCTGGACCGCCTGACCGGCGAAACAGGCCCGCTGAACGCCCGCACGAGTGCCGAACTCGGCCAAATCCTGCTGAAGGACAGCACGGACACGATCCCGACTTTCGCGCAGGTGCTGGCAACGGTCGCGGGACGCGTGCCGATACTGGTGGAGATCAAGGACCAGACCCATGTGAAGGGTCCGACCGATGGTCGGCTTGAAGCCGCAGTCGCCTCGGTGATCCGGAGTTACCACGGCCCGGTTGCGCTGATGTCCTTCAACCCGCACACCATGGCGCGCATGGCCGAACTTTGCCCGGATGTGCCGCGCGGTTTGACCACGTCGTCTTACGGACCCGAGGATGCCACTGGGCTGGACCCGGAGAGCGCGGCGCAGCTGCGCAAGATCTTGGACTACAACCGGACCGGATCGAGTTTCATCAGCCATGAGGCCGCCGATCTGGGCAGCGCGCGCGTGGCCGAGTTGAGGGCGGCGGGCGCGACGGTGCTGTGCTGGACCATCCGCTCGCCCGAGGCCGAAGCAGCGGCGCGGCGTGTTGCCCAAAACGTGACCTTTGAAGGCTATCTGGCGGCGTTTCCGGCTTGACCTGACCCAAGGCCGCGCCAAGCTGACAGGGCAAACCGGGGGCTGACGGCCCCCGGACCCAAGTGAGTATTTGCGCCACAATGATGATGCAGGAGGGTTCGGCAGGTGGCGTTCGAAATCAGGCTGCTGGACGGCATGGCCGAGATTGCGGCAACGGACTGGGACCGGATCGCCTGTCCGGAGGCGGCGCAGGGCCGTCCGATCGACCCGTTCACCACTCACCGGTTCCTGCTGGCGCTGGACCGCTCTCGCAGCACCGGCAAGGGCACGGGCTGGCAGGCGCGGCCGCTGGTTCTGACCGAAGATGACGTGCCGGTGGCGGCGATGCCGCTGTATGTGAAGACCAACAGCCAAGGCGAATACATCTTCGATTTCGGCTGGGCCGAGGCGTTCGAGCGCGCGGGCGGGGCCTATTATCCCAAGTTGCAGGTGGCGGTGCCGTTCACTCCGGCGACGGGCCGACGGTTTCTGGGCGCGCCGGAGTGGCGGGCCGCCTTGCTGCGGGCGGCCATCGGCATCACGCGGGACAACACGCTGTCCTCGCTGCATGTGACTTTCTGCACCAAGGAAGAAGCCGAGGCGCTGGAGGGAGTCGAGGGCACGCTGCACCGGGTGACCCAGCAGTTTCACTGGGAAAATCAAGACTATGCGACGTTCGAGGATTTCCTGGCACAACTCGCCAGCCGCAAGCGGAAAGCGATCCGGAAAGAGCGCGAAGTCGCGCAGGGTCACGGGCTGGAGATCAAGGCGCTGACCGGAGATCAGATCACCCCGGCGCATTGGGATGCGATGTGGGAGTTCTACCAGGATACCGGCGCGCGTAAATGGGGCCAGCCCTATCTGACGCGGGCGTTCTTTCACGAGTTGCATGAGACGATGCGGGACGATGTGCTGCTGATCCTCGCCTTCGACGGAACCAGGCCCATTGCTGGCGCGTTGAACTTCATTGGGCGGGATGCGCTTTATGGCCGCTATTGGGGCTGCAAGCAGGAATACTCCTGTCTGCATTTCGAGTTGTGCTATCATCAGGCCATCGATTGGGCGATTGCGCAGGGGCTGTCCCGGGTCGAAGCCGGGGCGCAGGGCGAGCACAAGCTGGCGCGCGGGTATCTGCCGGTGGAATGCCACTCGTTGCACTGGATCGCGGATACCGGATTCCGGGCGGCGGTGGACCGCTTCTTGAAGCAGGAACGGCGCGCGGTGGGCGAAGAGATCGAGGGACTGACCGCTTATGGCCCGTTCCGCCGGGGCGAGGTTCAAGAAAGGGACTGACAATGGCAGAAATTCTCAGCGAGGCGGATCGCAAGGCGGCACTTCCGTCCTTGGGCGAGGCTGGCTGGTCAGCCGTCGAGGGCCGGGACGCGATCCGCAAGGTCTGGAAGTTCAAAAGTTTTTCCGAAGCCTGGGGCTTCATGTCCCGCGCCGCCTTGCAGGCGGAAAAGCTGAATCACCATCCCGAATGGTCCAATGTCTACAACGTGGTGGATGTCACGCTGACCACCCATGCCGCGAAGGGCCTGTCCGAGCTGGACCTGGAACTCGCGCGCCGCATGGACAAGCTGGCGCCGGGGGTCGAGGTGCAGCGCGACCTGGGCCAGCCGATCCAGTGTCTGTGCGAGGCGCATCACAAGTAGGATGGGAGATATCTCCCATCCTAAGCGTGGACTTGCTACACGTTAGGTAATCCCGCGACCAATCTGACAATCTGATCGATCATCAATGCCCCAAAAGCCGCGTTGGCGTGATGGTGGTCGCCGGAGTCCTCGCTTCGGTAGGCGGATTCCATATATCCTTCGGCATCAAGACATTGACGCGGGATATCGACGATTGGCACCGCGCGCGCGACGAGTTGGTCCACCATGATCGTTCGGTAGGCCTGAAACATATGCAACGCAGCAGGGCCCGGCATCTTTCGGACCGTGCCATGATCCCGGAACAGGCCCGGCGGCGAAACGGCAATCAGGCGGGTGCCTTGCCGCTGAAGTAGATCGATCAATTTCAGGACATAGGCCTGATCCGCAAGTACTATCTGGCGGAAGACCGCTTCAGACACCGGATGACGTCCAGGTTGGGTGGGCATCAGGCAAAAATCGCTCCACACGATCTGGTTTTGCACCCGCATCGGCCACAGCGGCATGCACAATCCAATCACACCGGCGAAGCCTTTATCTGGCGGAATCCGCGCAAGATTCTTGGCGTAAAGCGGCTCGGTGATTATGGCATGATCGCCGCCATCCTCAAAGAACGGCGTTGGCAGAAGGTGGCCACCGCCGAGCGGCCTGACTATGACTTGAGACTTCAGATCTGCCCGGCCTGCAGCGACCAACGCTACGAGGCCTTTGTTCAACGCGCCCGTGTGGCTGTCGCCGACGACGAGTATTTTCACGACTTACCGCTGCGAGAATGCATTCAACAACTCCTCATCGCACTTCAACTGATCGAGTTCGGCTACGCCATCGAATTCCAATGCCGGGGCTGGCCCGGCTGGCGGCGGGGGGTGCTGGCCAAAGAAGATATGCATGACATGCGCCACGCCATGCGGCGACACTTCGCGCCCGTCGGGCTGGAAGAAGAACCCCTTCATAAACGGCGCGCTGATGATCTCATAAGACGGGAAATAATCCACAAATGGTAGGTCCGCCGCCAATTCGCCGGCGACAGCGCGCAGCACGGCCTTGGAGTGGCTGCTGGCCACCGCAACGTGCGAATTGGTGGCAGTGGCCATCAATGGAACCGGACTGACCGTCAACAAGAGTTTCAGGGCCGGGTTGATCTTGCGTGCCAGCGCAATGAACTGGTCCATGTCTGCGCGGACCGCGCCGACGCCCAAGTTCACGAAGCCATGGCGTTCCGGGTCGAACACGCCGCCTGCTGAAGTGCCGGGACACAACGGAAACACCGCGCCATCCTGCCGCGAGACCCAGGCTTCGGTCAGGCCCAAGGTAAAGACGAAGACATCGGTCTTGCCCAACAACTCGACCACGCGCTCAAGGTGATCAGCCTGTAGCGCTTGCAGTTCAGCCACGCTGCCAAAGGGTTCCCGCTCCAGCGTCGGACGAAACGGATCAACAACGCCGCCCGCCTTTTCCCAGTGTGTCTCGACAGGGCGAAACGAGCCCAAGGCGCGTTGGACCAGTTGCACAAGTTGGCGCGCGGTATAGACGTTGCCGTAGCGCGCTGAAAACATCCCATAGCCATAGTCGGCCCAAAGTGGCTGAGGCAGGCCGGGCGGTGGTGGCTCCATATCCAGGTACTGAAATCCTTCCGCCCTAAGCCTGCGGCCTATGTGCTGGGCAAAGCAACTGCCTGCCGTAGCGATCTTTCCGCCATCCAGTGGGAACTTGCGCTGGTACCAGTCGGTGACATCCAGCGGATTATGCGGCGAGATGGCCTTTTTCCAGAAGGCGCGATCAGGTTGGCTTGCGTAGGGATGATTCATGGCCTGACACTCCTGCGGCAGGCACGGATTAGAGCCCGGCCCGTCTCCGCGATCAAGCCGCGTGAACTGGCGAGAAAGGGATTGCCTATTTAGGGGTCAGGCCTTAGCCACCGCGATGTCGCAATACATGCCCGCGTGCAGGCAAAAGGCTGTCACCACCCAGCCGTCCTGCACGCAAAGCTCGTTGACCGCCTGCACGACACCGTAAGGGCGCGACTCGGTGTGGGACCAGAAGATGTAATCATTGAACACCAGAAGCCCGCCGGACTTCACTTTTCGCGCGCCAAGCATCGCGTCCGCTTTGACCGAGGCATAGTCGTGGCCGGCGTCTATATAAATCCAGTCAAAATACTCATCGGGCATCGCATCCACAGTCACGGCCGCGTCGCCTTCGTGGAACACCACCTGCCCTGCCGCTTCCTCTGCCGCAAATCGGTCGCGGACCGAGAACCGTCTGAAATCCAAGTCGAACAGGTGAAGTTGCGCAGGTTTGCACTGGCGCAGGATATGGTCAGAAAAATTCCCCTTCCAGACGCCGACCTCGGCCACACGCGCCCGCTTCGGCAGAGCGTTCAAATAGTCGTATCGGTCGGCATAGACCCGCGCATCGCTGATGTGCCGCGGCAGAAGCTTGGCGGGCGACGGAAAAACCGTGACGCCAATCTCGTTGGCGTGGTCCTTCATGGCGTCCCGCCAGACAGTTTGAGCCTGTTTGATATCCGCGTCGAAATCACCCATGACCGCACCCCCACCTGACCCCAAAAACCTAGCGTTACAGGTCAGGCGCAAGCCGAGTCAATGGACCCGCCCGCGCGCATGTGGGCAAACCGTCCTGCGCTGGTCGGATCAGATCATCTCAAGCAGCGTCTCGCCGCCCGAAATCTCGCAGGCGCCGGTTTCGGTGCCGAAGTTCAACACCTTGACCACGCCGTCCTCGGCATACAGCGCATAGCGTTTGGACCGGTCGATGAAGCCCGCCGCCGGGGCGCTGTACTCCATGCCGATCGCCTTGGTGAAGGCGGAAGCGGTATCCGCGATCATCGTGATGCCGGCCACATCGGCGCCGGTGGAGGCGGCCCAGGCCTTCATCACATGCGGGTCGTTGACCGACAGGCAGATGATCTCATCCACGCCCTTGGCCTCGAATTTCGGCTTGGTGCGGATGAAGCTTGGGAGGTGCGCGGCGGTGCAGGTGCTGGTGAACGCGCCCGGCAGGCCGAAGATCACGACCTTGCGGCCCTTCAGCTTGTCGGCCATCGACACGGCTTCGACCTTGTCGGTCGTCTTCACCAGAACCGCAGCATCGGGCAATTTATCCCCAACAGAAATCGTCATCTCGCATCATCCTCGCGCGTTGTGTTTGCTTGCAGGCGGGATATAGGCTCGCCCCGGGGCGCGTGCCAGAGGGGGCTGACTTATGCGAAGCATCGTGATCATCGGGGCCGGGCAGGCCGGGGCGGCGCTGGCGGCCAAGCTGCGCGGCCTGGGGTTTGACGGCAGGGTCACGATGATCGGCGAGGAACCCGCACCGCCGTACCAACGCCCGCCCCTGTCCAAGGGCTATCTGCTGGGCGAGATGGAGGAAGACCGGCTTTGGCTGCGCAGCCCCGAGTTTTATGCCGAGCAGGCCATCACCCTGCGGCTGGGCGAGGCGGTCTCGGCAATCGACACCGTGGCGCAGACGGTCACGGTCGGCGGCGAGGTGTTGACCTATGACGAACTCGCGCTGACCACCGGATCGACCCCGCGCCGCCTGCCGGCCGCGATCGGCGGGGAGTTGGAGCATGTCTATACCGTGCGCAGCCTGGCAGATGTCGATGCGATGCGGCCGGAATTTCAGGCCGGGCGGCGGCTGGTGATCGTGGGCGGCGGCTATATCGGGCTGGAGGCGGCAGCGGTGGCCGCGAAGCTGGGGTTGCAGGTGACGGTGCTGGAAATGGCGCCGCGCATCCTGCAGCGGGTGGCGGCGCCGGAAACCTCGGCGCATTTCCGAAGTCTGCACAGCGGGCATGGCGTGACCATTCTGGAGGAAACCGGGCTGGACCGGATTCTGGGCGATGACCGGGTGGATGGGGTGCGGCTGAAGGATGGCCGGGTGCTGCCGGCGGATTTCGTCATTGTCGGCGTTGGGATCATGCCGAATTCTCAGTTGGCTGAACACGCCGGGCTGAAGATCGAAAACGGCATCTGGACCGACGCGCAGGGCCAATGTTCAGCGCCGCATGTCTGGGCGGCGGGGGATTGCGCGAGCTTTCCCGGCAAGGCGGGGCAGATGCGGCTGGAATCGGTGGGCAATGCCATCGACATGGGGGAGCTCGTGGCCGAGAACATGCTGGGGGCGGGCAAGGATTACGTGGCGGCCCCTTGGTTCTGGTCGGATCAGTATGACTGCAAGTTGCAGATTGCCGGGCTGAACAGCGGCTATGACCGGATCGTCACGCG
>JANLQT010000224.1:0-4786 GCA_031368035.1 Rhodobacterales bacterium
AGGCGAGGGCGGCGCCATCCACATCGCCGGCATCGCCAAAGGCTCAGGCATGATCGCCCCCGACATGGCGACGATGCTGGTCTATATCTTCACCGACGCCAAGATCACCCAAGCCCAACTGCAACGCCTCGTCTCGCGCCATGTCGGGGCGACCTTCAATTCCATCACCGTGGACAGCGACACCTCCACCTCCGACACCCTCCTCGTCGCCGCCACCGGCGCCTCCACCGCCGCCCCGCTGAAGGGCGAGGCGTTGAAGCTGTTCGAAGCCGCACTGGCCCGGGTCATGCTCAACCTCGCCCATCAGGTCGTCCGCGACGGCGAGGGCGCGACCAAATTCCTCGAAGTCCGCGTCACCGGCGCCGCCAGCGACGACGACGCCGCCCGCGTCGCGCTCTCCATCGCCAACTCGCCGCTGGTGAAAACCGCCGTCGCGGGCCAGGACCCCAACTGGGGCCGCATCGTCGCCGCCATCGGCAAATCCGGCGCCAAAGCCGACCGCGACCGCCTGACGATCCGCTTCGGCGACATCCTCGTGGCAGCCAAAGGCTTCCGCGCCCCCGGCTACAACGAAGACGACGGCGCCGCCTATATGCTGCAGCCCGACCTCGTCTTCGCTATGGACCTCGGGCTCGGTCGCGGCAAACGCACGGTCTGGACCTGCGATCTGACCGCCCGCTATATCGAGATCAATGCCGACTACCGCTCGTAGTCATTCACCGAAGCCATAAATATTCCCACGGGGGTCCGGGGGTGTGAAACCCCCGGCTTGCCACGAAAGCCACGCATGAAACTCGTACTCGTCTCTTCCGTTGCCCTGATCGACAAGGACGGCCGCGTCCTTCTGGCCCAGCGCCCGCCCGGCAAGTCGATGGCCGGAATGTGGGAGTTTCCGGGCGGCAAGATCGAAACCGGCGAGACCCCCGAAGCCGCCCTGATCCGTGAGCTGCACGAGGAACTGGGCATCGACACCTGGTCGTCCTGCCTCGCGCCCCTGACCTTCGCCAGCCACGCCTATCCCGGCTTTCACCTGTTGATGCCGCTGTTCGCCTGCCGCCGCTGGAAAGGCACCCCGACCCCGCGTGAGGGGCAGATTCTCGCCTGGGTCCGGCCAAATGCGCTGAAAGATTACAAGATGCCCCCCGCCGATCTGCCGCTCATCCCCATTCTGCGCGACTGGCTTTAGGTTTTTGTGACTTTTTTGTGACCTTCCGGCCATTTCGCCGCAATTTCGCCCGTTTTATTAACTCTTCCGCAACCAAGAGTCCCTACAACTTTAGCGATAACGACAGTCGGGGGGCTGATCATGTTGCGCACCATCACCATCGGGTCCTGTGTGTCCGTCCAGGGGCTGTTCGTGGCCCAGGGTCCGGACGGCAGGATCACTGTCAAAGTCGGCGAAGCCACGTTCACCGGCAAACCGGTGCCGCAAAGCCGCGCCAACTGACCGCAAAACCAGTGCTCGTCCTTCCCTTGCGGTGCGTCTTCAGGGACGGCCGCAAAGTCTGACCGCAACGGACACGCGCGGTTCAGGTGAAATGCAAAGGCCGGGCAATCGCCCGGCCTTTGCCATTCCATCCCGCCGAAATCATCCCGCCGAAATCACTCCGCCAGACTCACTCCAGCGTGCGTTCAATCGACTCGCGCTCGAAGATTTCGATGACATCGCCCGGCCGGATGTCCTCATAGCGTTCGAACGCCATGCCGCATTCCTGGCCCACCGGCACGTCTTTCACTTCATCCTTGAACCGCTTCAGCGTTTTCAGCGTGCCTTCGTGGATCACCACGTTGTCCCGCAGCAAACGCACCCCGGCCGACCGGCGGGCCGTGCCCTCGGTCACCAGACAGCCCGCGACCATGCCGATTCCCGTGATCTTGAAGACCTCCTTGATCGTGGCATAGCCGATGAAATGCTCGCGAATCTCGGCCTTCAACAGACCCGAGGCCGCTTTCTTGATGTCGTCGATCAGGTCATAGATGATCGAGTAATACCGGATCTCCACGCCCTTTTGCGTCGCAGAGGCCCGCGCCGTGGCATTGGCCCGCACGTTGAAGCCGATGATCGGCGCCTTGCTGGCGTCCGCGAGGCTCACATCCGAATCGGTGATCGCACCGACGCCCGCATGCAGAACCCGCACCCGGACCTCGTCGTTGCCGACCTTCTCCAAGGCCTGCACGATGGCTTCCGCCGACCCCTGCACGTCCGCCTTCACCACCACCGGCAGTTCAGCGACCGACAGATCGGCCTTGGCCTTCGCCATCAGCTGTTCCAGCGTCGTCGCAGCGCCCACAGCCGCGCGCTTGTCCTTGCTCGCCTTCTCGCGGTAATCCGCAATCTCGCGGGCTTGCGCTTCGGTATCGACCACGTTCAGCGTGTCGCCAGCCGACGGCGTGCCGGACAGACCCAGCACTTCCACCGGAACCGACGGCCCTGCTTCGGCAATCATCTTGCCCTGATCATCGACCAGCGCCCGAACCTTGCCCCATTGCTGGCCGACGACAAAGATGTCGCCCTTGCGCAATGTGCCGTTCTGCACCAGCACCGTCGCGACCGGGCCGCGGCCCGCATCAAGCTTGGCTTCGATCACCGCCCCCGAGGCTTGACGGTTCGGGTTCGCCCGCAGTTCCAGCAATTCCGCCTGCAGCGCGATGGCTTCCAGCAGATTGTCCAGACCCTTGCCAGTCTTGGCCGAAACCTCGACATCCTGCACTTCGCCCGACATCTTCTCGACGACGATGGAGTGTTGCAGCAGCTCTTCGCGCACCTTGGTCGGGTTCGCCTCGTATTTGTCGATCTTGTTGATCGCGATGATCATCGGCACCTTGGCCGCCTTGGCATGGTTGATCGCCTCGATCGTCTGCGGCATCACAGCGTCATCCGCCGCCACCACCAGCACCACGATATCCGTCACATGCGCCCCGCGCGACCGCATCGAGGTGAAGGCGGCGTGGCCCGGCGTGTCAAGGAAGGTGATGACCTGCCCCTTGTCGGTTTTCACCTGATACGCGCCGATGTGCTGCGTGATCCCGCCCGATTCGCCCGAAACGACCGAGGTTTTGCGGATGGCGTCCAGCAGCGAGGTCTTGCCGTGGTCAACGTGGCCCATGATCGTGACGATCGCAGGGCGCTGCCTCAGATCTTCGGCCTTGTCCTTGATCGTGTCGATGGCCTGCTCGACGTCCGCATCGGTGACGCGAATCGCCTTGTGACCAAATTCCTCGATCACCAGTTCGGCGGTGTCGGCGTCGATGGACTGGTTGGCCGTGACCATCATGCCCATCTTCATCAGCGACTTGACGACGTCAGCCGAGCGTTCGGCCATCCGGTTGGCCAGTTCCGCCACCGTGATCGCCTCGGGCAGTTGCACATCGCGCACCTGCTTTTCGGGCTTCTGGGAAATGCCCAGCGCCTTCTGGCGCGCCTTTTCCTGCTTGCGCTTGATCGCGGCCATCGACCGCTGGCGACCGCCCTCATCGGAAATCGCATCCGACAAGGTCAGCTTGCCCGACCGGCGGCCATCTTCGGCCCCCTTGGCCTTGGCGGCGCGCTCACGTTCCTCGCGCTCGCGGTCGGTCTTGCGCTGCGGCAAGGCACCCGGACGCGCCGGGCCACCCCGTTCGCCGGTCCCCGGTGCAGCGCCATCCGCCGGACGCGCCGCAGGTGGGCGCGCAGTGGTCGAACGGGCTTGCGATCCGGGCGCGCCATCGGCCCGCACGGCATCGCGCGGACCCGTGGACGTGGCCGGACGTTGCGCTTCCTCGGCGCTGCGCGCCTTGGCGGCAGCTTCCGCCTTCGCGCGCTCTTCTTCCTCGGCCTTGGCCTTGGCGGCGGCCTCGACAGCGCGCTGTTCGCGCTCTTTGGCGTCCAGCTCTTCGCGCTTGCGCAGGCGTTCTTCTTCGCTGCGCTTTTCATCGGCGGCGCGGCGGGCGTTGTCCTCGACCTCACGCGACTTTGCAGCGCGCAGGGCGGCCATGCGCCGTTCCATCTCGGCATCGGAAATGCCAGCCGGGCGCTTGGACGGATCGCCGCCCATGCGCGGTGCCGTGGTCGTGGCAGCCCCTGCCGGCGTGGCAGCGGTCCCCGCGGGCTTGGCCTGGGTCACTTGCAGCTTGCGCTTGACCTCGACCACGACGCTTTTGGTCCGGCCGTGGCTGAAGCTTTGCTTCACCTGACCGGAACGCGGGGCGCCGCCCAGCGAAAGGGGTTTCTTGCCGTCAGTATCGCTCATGCGTCCTATCAATCCTTCAAGGCGACCACGTCGCCATCCAGTCCGGGCACGTCCAGATGACGAAGCCCGTCCAATCTTGCCGCTTCCTCTACAACACGTTGTCCGAGTCCACCAGTCGCAAGCGCGGCGTGTATCGCACGATCGCGTCCAAAAGCCAAACCCATTTCCCCGGCCGTCAAACAGCCCACATAACCGCCCGCTGGCACCCTCAATCGGGACTTTTCCCGCTCCGATCCGTCAGAGGCCTGGATCAGCACGCGGGCCTTGCCGTTCACCAGCCACTCCTTGACCTTCTCCAGCCCCATCACCGCCTGCCCCGCCTTCCGCGCCATCGACAAACTATCGATAACCCGCCGCAAAACCAGCGCCTCCACCAGATCCGCCAGCCCCTCCGGCACCGTCACCTGCGCCTTGGCGGCCCGGGAAAACAGGTTCTTCCTGGCCGCCTTCTCAATCGCCTCCCGGTCGGCAGAGACATACATCCCCCGCCCCGGCAACTTCCCCGCAACATCCGGCACCACCGAATTGTCCGGCCCCACGACAAAGCGGATCAGCCC
>JANLQT010000354.1:0-6602 GCA_031368035.1 Rhodobacterales bacterium
GACGAGCCGCTGTCGTCTTTGGACGCCCAGCTGCGCGCCGATTTGCGGATCGAGTTGAAGCGCATCCACACCGATCTGGGGTCCACGTTTCTTTTTGTGACGCATGACCAGATCGAGGCGATGACCATGGCGACGCATGTGGGCGTGCTGGATCATGGCCGGCTGGTGCAGTTCGGCTCGCCCCGGGATATCTACGAAAACCCGGTGTCGATCTATGCCGCCAGCCGTCTGGGTCTGCCCCGGATCAACCTTGCCCCTGCCGACCTTTTCGCCGGTGCCCCGGCCGCCGCCAAGACCATCGGTCTGCGCCCCGAGCAGATCTTGCAGGGCGAGGGCGAAGAGGCGCTGGTGCTGCGCGTGGAACATCTGGGTGACCAGACCCGCCTGCATCTGAGTTTGAAAAACCACCCGCTTGTCACGGTAACAGAGGCGCATACGCTGCTGAAATCGGGCGATATTCTGAAAATACGGCCGCGTGCGCCGTTCTATTTCGATGCCTCTGGCGCCAGAGTGATGTGAGGAAAACCATGACCCAATTCATCAACCGCAAGGAAGACATTGTCGCCGAGGCCATTGACGGGCTGGTTGCGGCCTCGGGCGGGAAACTGGCGCGGCTGGACGGGTATCCGTTTATCCGCGTGGTGCTGCGGACGGATTGGGACCGCAGCAAGGTCGCGCTGGTGTCGGGCGGCGGCGCGGGGCATGAACCGGCGCATGCGGGGTTCGTCGGGCAGGGGATGCTGACGGCGGCGGTGTGCGGGGATGTGTTCGCCTCGCCGTCGGTGGACGCGGTGCTGGCGGGGATTTTGGCGGTGACGGGGCCGGCGGGGTGCCTGCTGGTGGTGAAGAACTACACCGGCGACCGGCTGAACTTCGGGCTGGCGGCGGAACGGGCGCGGGCGTTCGGGCTGAACGTCCGGGTGGTGATCGTGGATGACGACGTGGCCTTGCCCGATCTGCCGCAGGCGCGGGGCGTGGCGGGGACGCTGTTCGTGCACAAGATCGCGGGGGCGCTGGCGGAGCAGGGGGCGGACCTTGCCACGGTCACGGCGGCGGCAGAGCGGGTCATCGCGGGCACCCATTCCATCGGCATGTCGCTGGACACTTGCACTGTTCCCGGCGCGCCGAAAGAGGACCGCATCCCGCGCGGCAAGGCGGAACTGGGCCTTGGCATTCATGGCGAGGCGGGGGTGGAGCAGGTCGCTTATACCGATGCCAAGGGCGCGGTGGCGATGGTGGCGGGCAAACTGGCGCCGTTTCTGCCCGAGGGCGTGAAGCATACCGTGCTGCTGAACAACCTGGGCGGCGCCTCGGTGCTGGAGATGTCGGTGCTGCTGTATGAGCTTTCGCGCTCGGTTCTTGCCGACCGGATCGGCACGGTGGTGGGGCCTGCCAGCATGATGACTTCGCTGGATATGCGGGGATTTTCCGTTTCTGCCTATGCCGGGACCCCGGCTGATCTGGCGGCTTTGACGGCACCGGTCGCGCCCTCGGCCTGGCCGGGGGTGCATGCGTTGGGGCCGGTGGATATCCGGATGCTGCCCGATGGGCTGAAGCCGATCAAACCCTTGCCCTCGGCCCATCCGGGCGCGCGGGCGTTTGTGGCGCGGTGCTGCGAGATATTGATCGCGGCGGAGGCGGATCTGAACGCACTGGACGCCAAAACGGGCGACGGCGACACCGGATCGACGCTGGCGGGGGCGGCGCGGGCGCTGGTGGCGGCGATGGATGATCTGCCGCTGGCCGATCACACCCAGCTTTACCGCGCCATCGGACTGGAACTGTCGCAGACCATGGGCGGCTCGTCCGGGGTGCTGCTGGCGATCTTCTTTGCGGCGGCGGGGGATGCGGCCTCGTCGGGCATGTCGCTGACCGATGCGCTGAAGGCCGGTCTGGTCAGGATGCAGGAAATCGGCGGCGCAGAGCTGGGCGACCGGACCATGGTCGATGCTTTGCACCCGGCGCTGGCGGTTCTGGGCACAGGCGGCATCGCGGCGGCGGCCAAGGCGGCGCGCGAGGGGGCGGATCTGACCGCGCAGATGAGCCGCGCCAAGGCCGGCCGGTCGGCCTATATCAACGCAGAACAGTTGCGCGGCCATGTCGATCCCGGCGCCGAGGCGGTGGCGCGCCTGTTCGAGCGTCTGTCAGCCTGACAGCGACCGCCACCACGGCGCGGTCTTGCGCAGGCCCGTCCACAGCACGTCGGCCTGTTGCAAAGCCGCCAGTTCCGCCTTGCCGCGCCGCCGGGCCTTGCCCTTGGGTGATTTGCCCTCGCGCTGGCGGGCGTTGGCCAGATCATTCAGCGTGCCCAGCAGGTCTTGCAGCGCCGCAAGATCGGCGGCAACGGCGGGTCTGGTGTCGGATGCCGGGAAGAAATCGGTCAGATAGCGCAGGGATTTCAGGTCTTTGCGAAACTCGTGCCGGGCCACATCGTCCATTCGGTTCAGGGTCTTGCCGTGACTGCCGACAGCGGCAAAGGCCCGGTTCATCGCCGCACCGGCCAGAACCGAGGCCGGGGCCGCCCGAAGCTTCTGACCGGGCGCCCCCGCGCGCAGCAAGGTTCCATCCGTCAGTTTGCGCAGGACCAGGGGCCCGAATTCCAGCGCCCCGCGCCGACGCAAGTTCGCGCGCACCGTATCGCGCAGCGTGGCGGTTTCTGCCGCGGCCCGGGTGTCCTGTCCGGGTTTGGTTAGGTGGTAGACATCGGCATCGCGCACCGGCCCAAGGCGGCGGAAGATGTCCTTGGCCGTTGACCGCAGCGCCTTTGCCTTTGAGTTGCGCATCAGCGGGTGGAAGGCATCCAGCGCCGTGGTCAGCCGCCTGAGCGCAACGCGCGTCTTGTGCGCCCCCTCGGGCGCGGGGCTTTCCATGAACTCGGCCAGATAGCGGTCGAAGTCGCTGACGCAGTCGCGCAGGATGGCGCAGAATACGTCCTCGGCGCTGTTCGGGGCCGGGGGGATGGTGTCGGGAACCGGATCGGCAAGGTCAGGCATGGGCGCTCCGGTTGTTTTGCAGGCCCCTTGTCACGCGGAGATTGTAACAGAGCCATGACAGCGCGTCGCCGGTCCATGTGAGCGCGGGCGAGGTCAGCCTGCTTTTGGTTTGTGCGCGGACAGATGGGTCGGGCAATGCTCGCCGCTGTCCAGAACCGGGATCATCCGCTGCCAGATGCCGATGTTCTGATCCACGAAGGCGCGCCCCACCAGCGCTGCCGCCGCGTCACCCGCCGCGCCTTGCAGACGGGCCAGCTCTTCGCGGGCCTGGGTGCGATACCAGGCGTTGCGCGAGGTGACGGTGATCGCCTTGAACCCGGCCGCTTCCATCGCCGCACGGTAGCGGGCGGGGGTGGCCATGCCGAAATCGAGGCCCTCGGCGGCGATATAGGCGGCCATTTGCGGCGAGATCGTCTCGGTGCCGATCAGCCAGTCCGAGGCGAGGAAGTGGCCGCCGGGTTTCAGGACGCGGGAAACCTCGGCCATCAGGGTGTGCTTGTCTGGAATGTGAATGATGCTGTCCTTGGAGAACACTATGTCGAACGTGCCGGGCGGGAAGGGCAAGGGGCCGGGGGCGACTTTCACAAGGCCGATGCGATGGGTCAGGCCGTGGGCTTCGACCAGCGCGCGGGCATGTGTCAGGACGGGGTCTTCGACGTCAAGTCCGGTGACGTAAGCCGCGCCATGGGTCTGGACCAAGGCCATGTCGATGCCGCCCGCGCCGCAGCCGATATCCAGCACGGACAGGCCGGTCAGATCGTGGCTGCCGATCACCCGCGCCACTTCGTCAGGGCCGCCGGGGGACAGAAAGCCGGTGCCCCAGATCGCCTCGAGCATGGCGATCAAACGGGGCGGGTAGTGGTCTTCGGTCATGGCACCTCGGCAAACATTGGGCCGCGGTGCACGGCGCGGCCTTTGAACAGGGTCAGATCGACCTGGGTTTCCGCCACATCATAGGGATCACAGGTGAAAATGTCGCGGTCGAGCAGGATCAGGTCGGCGGAAAAGCCGGGGCGCAGTTGCCCGGTGTGGTGGCCGCGCCAGCAGGCGTCGGCGGCGCCCGTGGTATAGCCAAGCACGGCTTCTTCCACCGTGATGCGCTGTTCGGGGTGGAAGGGCGGGGCGTTGCCACGGCGGCGGGGTGGTTGGCGGGTGATGGCGGTGCCGATGATCTCGAACGGGTTCAGCGTGGTGACGGCCCAGTCGGAGTTGATGCACCAGGGCGCGCCGGCGTCGATCAGTGTGCGGTTGGGATAGACCCAAGCCTCGCGGTCGGGGCCGACCATGGCCATGGTGTCATCGGGGATCAGCGGGTCCCAGGCGGCCCAAAGCGGTTGCAGGTTCGCCATCACGTTCAGCGCGGCGAAGCGGGGCAGATCGTCCGGGTGCACGACCTCACAATGGGCGATCTGGTGCAGGCCGGGCCAGGGGCCGTTGGCGCGGCGGGCCAGATCGAACCCATCCAGCGCGGTGCGCACCGCGCCGTCGCCAATGCAATGGACATGGATTTGAAAGCGCAGGGCGTCGAGGGCGGTGAACAGCGCAGCGATCTGATCGGGGCGGAACATCAGGGGGGCATTGCCGCCCTTGGCGTCGGCATAGGGGGCCAGCAGCGTCGCAGTGCGGTTTTCGAGGCCGCCGTCCATGAAGAATTTTGCGGCGTTGAGGTGGAAATCCTCACTGGCATGGGCGGCGCGGAGTTTGGTCAGCCTTGCGGTGGCGGTTTCCACGCTGTCAGAGGCGAAAACCCCCATCGCGCCCGCCACGCGCAGGGTCAAGATGCCCTGGCGTTCCGCCTGAGCATAGATGCGGACGTGGTGGTCCAGGATTTGCGGGTCGATCACGCCGGTGATGCCGTGGCGGTTGGCGTGGGCTTGGCCAGCGAGCAGACCTTCGGCCATCACCGCATCCGGGGTTTTCGGCAGGCGGGCGGTGGCCCAGTAGATCGCATCCTCGTGCAGCATGCCGGTGGCGCGGCCTTTGGCATCGCGGACGAAATGGCCGTTCGGCGGGTCTGAGGTGTCATCGGTCAGGCCGATGCGGGCGATGGCGGTGGAGTTCAGGCAGGCGTTGTGGAAGTTGCCGTCGTAGATCAGGCAGGGCCGGTCCGGCACCACGGCATCCAGCAGGGCGGCATTCAGGTTTTCATCCCCGAAGTGCCCGTTTTGCCAGCCCGCGCCCCAGACCATATCGCCGCCGATCTTCGCGTTGTGCTGGGCCATGACAGTCTGGATGTCGCCGGGCGTCAGGCAATCGTAAAGCTGCGCGGTTTCCACCAGATCGGTGCCGCCGTTCAGCAGGTGGATATGGGCGTCCTGAAACCCCGGCAAGCAGAGCCGGCCCCCGGCGTCGATCCGCCGCGCGCCGGGGGCGGACAGGTCGTTGTTTCCCAGGGCGACGATGCGGCGGCCCCGGATCAGCAGCGCCTCGGCGGTTGGTCGGGCCGGGTCCATGGTGCGGATGCGGGCGTTGAACAGCAGGGTGTCGGTCACAGGGTCAGCGCCTCCAGCGCGGGCCAGTCGGGGGCGGGCAGAACATAGGCGGGGGCATTCACGTCGCGGGTCCAGGCGAACAGGCACAGGAAGGGCACGGGGCCGACCTTGGTCATGTGCGGCTGATGGGGCGGGTTCCAGATCGGCTGGTGCGCGGGCTTGATCTGAAGGGGCGAGCCGGGGGCAAAGCGCCAGCCGTGCGGGCCGGTCAGCGGGGCGTAAAGTTCCGGCGCGGCATGGGCGTGGTCGCGGTAGAGGACATGGGGCGCGATCAGGAAGACGCCAAGGTCGAAGTCGCGGGCGGTGATCGGGGCGGCCTCGCCCACCAGCGAGGCATAGGCGTGCCCTTGGGCGAAGGCCGCGCCGATCTGGGCCGGGTCGTACAGGTCATAGGTGATCCAGTGCAGATGCGCCGCTGCGGCGACGAGCGCGGCGGCAAGGCTGGGCACGGTGGTGGCGGCCTTGGCCAATGCCTCGGGCAGGTATCGGGCGACGACGGCATTGGCGGGGCCGGGGGCGGGCTGGCAGGGGCTGCCGCGCCATGGCGACAGCGCGGCGCGGACTTCGGCCACGCCGGGGCCGGGCAGCGTGGCAAGGTAAAGATCGGCCTCCTCTACCAGAGTCAGGATCAGGGTCTGCGGGTCTGGGGCGGGCAGGCTCGGCATCGGCACGCGGCGCTCGGCAAAGACCGCCGCCGGGTCTTGGGCGTCGAGGGCCGAGCAGATGCGATAGACCTCTAGCTGGTCGGCGCTGATCTTGCCGTCGGCATACAGCGCCATCGCGGCGCCGTAGCGGACCCGGCCCGCGCCTTTGGCGGCGCTTGGAAAGGTCAGGCGGTCACTCATTGGCGCGGAATGCCAGGCGCCTGTCGAGGTTGCGGCGCATTTCGGCCCGGGCCATCACCACACCGGCGATGCCCACGCAGACGCCGACCACCAGCACGATCAGCGTCGCCAGCGCGTTGATGTCGGGGGTGACGCCCAGTTTGACCTTGGACCAGATCAAGAGGGGCAGGGTGGTATAGCCGGGGCCGGATGTGAAGGTGGTGATGACCACATCGTCCAGCGAGATGGTGAAGGCCAAAAGCCAGCCCGACAGGATCGCCGGGAAGATCACC
>JANLQT010000355.1:0-6463 GCA_031368035.1 Rhodobacterales bacterium
CTTACGCCGCGCCGCATCCCGGCTTGAAATGGCAACCAACGTGCCCGCCTCGGTCTGCGCCAGCCCGTCGGCATAGTTGTGCGCGATGGACCCCGGCCCGATGATTCCCCAGCGAATGGTCATGATCTGTCCTCCCTAGACGCGCCCACGCTAGCAGGCCCGTTCCCGCCTGCGAAGGGGGGTATTTTACTAAATTATTACTTCGCCGCGCCACCGCAACGCCTCGACCAGCAAGGCAAACGCGGCAGAGGGTTGGCGGCGGCTGGGGAAATACAAATGATGCCCGGTGAAGCGGGGCCACCACTGCTCCAGCACCGGAACCAGACGACCGGCGGCGATATGCGGCTTAAGCCGATCTTCCGGCGCAAAGGCCAGACCGACCCCCGCGACAGCAGCTTCCACGATCTGCGCCGTGCGGTTGAAGGTCAGCGGCCCGTCCACCCGCCACCTCGGTCAAGGTTTTGAAGTGTCCGCCCTCGGCCTCGGCTGCATGGGGATGAGCCGGTGCTACGGCGTGATCCCCGCACCCGCCGACATGATCCCGGTCCTGCGCGGAGCGGTGGAGCGCGGCGTGACCGGCTTTGACACCGCCGTAGTCTTTGGCCCCTGCAGCAATGGTCGCCCCGTCGGCGAGGCGATGGCGACGTTCAAGGGCCGCGTGAAAATCGCCACCAAATTCGCTGGACCCGCTTCATCAAGGAGGACTTCCTGCCGACCCTGACCCGCCTTTGCATCGGCCCCGTGCCGTTCAGCCCACCGGGCAAGGGCTTTCTGACCGCCTCGCTTCGCGCCGAAACGCCGCTTGGACCCAAGGATTTCCGCTCGCCCCTTCCGCGCTTCACGCGCGCGGCGATGACCGCCAATCAGGCGCTGGGCGACATGATCCGCGCGTTGGTCGCATCGCGGGGCGCAACCCCGGCGCATGTGGCGTTGGACTGGGTTCTGGCGCGGGGCCCATGCATCGCGCCGATTCCCGGCACGACGAAACTGGCGCGGATCGAAAAAACCTTGGCGCGCCGGACCTTGCCCTGACGCCCGAGGTGATCAAAGCCCTGACCGCCGCCGCCGATGCGATCCCGATCGAAGGCGCGCGCTATCCCGAGCAGATCGAAAAGACCGAGGGGCTCTGACCGATATGGATTGCTGGGTGAATCACCCATCCTGCAAGGCATACGTAGGATGGGTGATTCACCCATCCTTTGTGCTGATTACGCCCGCACCAGCCTCTCGTATTCCGTGGCCACCCGACGGGTCAACTCGCCCACTTCAAAGTTGTAATCGCCGATCTGGCCCACCGGAGTCACCTCCGCCGCCGTGCCGGTCAGCCAGCACTGCTGAAAAGTTTCCAGTTCTTCGGGCAGGATATGCCGCTCATGCACCACGATCTGCATGTCGTGCAGCATCCCGATCACCGTCTGGCGCGTGATGCCGTTCAGGAAGGAGTCGGCCTTGGGCGTATGCACTTCGCCGTCCTTGACGAAGAAGATGTTCGCCCCGGTCGCCTCGGCCACATAGCCGCGATAGTCATACATCATCGCGTCCGAGCAGCCCTTGGCCATCGCCGCGTGCTTGGACATCGTGCAGATCATGTACAGACCCGAAGCCTTCGCCGCCGAAGGGATCGTCTCGGGCGAGGGCCGCTTCCACTTGGAAATGTCCAGCTTGGCGCCCTTGAACTTGGCGTCACCGTAATAGGCGCCCCAGGTCCAGGTGGCGATCGCCAGCCGCACCGGGTTGGCCAGCGAGGCGACCCCCATCTCCTCGCCCGCGCCGCGATAGGCGATCGCGCGGACATAAGCGTCGGTCAGGCCGTTCGCCTTCAGCGTGGCCACCTTCGCCGCGTCGATCTGGGCGACGGTATAGGGGATCGGCATGTCCAGCAGTTCGCCCGACCGCAGCAGGCGTTCGGAATGTTCGGTCGATTTGAAGATCTTGCCGTTATAGCAGCGCTCGCCCTCGAACACCGCCGAGGCATAATGCAGCCCATGCGTCAGGATATGCACTTTGGCGCTGCGCCATTCCACCAGGTCGCCATCCATCCAGATGAACCCGTCCCGATCGTCGTATGATGCCATCCCGGCCTCCCAAGCTTTGCGAATATTGCGCCTTATAAGTCCGTTTCGGACATAATGTTGCGCCAAATCCTCGGCGGGGTAGCATTTGCACCTTGGAGTGTCAACAAGGCTGACGTAAATTGACCGCGACGAGGAGGCGGCAATGGTGGATGCAGGCGGGGGCGGCGAAGGGCTGCTGTTCTTGACGGACGAGCAGTTGCGCAAGGGCATCGAGGCGATGTTCTTCGCCTATCGCGGCTTTACGGCAGACCCGGACCGCATCCTCGAAGGCATGGACTACGGCCGCGCCCATCACCGGGCGGTGCATTTCGTCGGCCGCGCGCCGGGTCTGACAGTGTCCAGCCTGATGGCGATTCTGGGCGTGACCAAGCAATCCCTGAACCGTGTCCTCCGAACCCTCGTTGATGATGGCCTCATCGAAGCGCGGGTCGGCCGCGAGGACCGGCGCGAGCGCAACCTTTATCTGACCGAAAAGGGCATGGGCCTGGAGCGCAGCCTGTCGGACGCCCAGCGCGCCCGGATGCGCGCGGCTTACCGCGCGGCGGGGCCGCAGGCCGTGCAGGGCTTCCGTCAGGTGCTGGAAGCGATGATGGACCCCGAGATGCGCCGCGCCTATCTGGGCTTGAAGGAGGCCGGCCAATGACCGACCTGCCGCCGCATCTTCTGGTGGTGGATGACGACGAGCGCATCCGGGGCCTTTTGCAGAAATTCCTGTTCCGCAATGGCTTTCTGGTCACCATCGCGCGGGATGCCGATCAGGCCCGGCGCTTGTTGCTCGGCCTGGAATTCGATCTTCTGGTGCTGGATGTGATGATGCCGGGGATGGACGGGATCACCTTCACCCAGGAACTGCGCAAGACCCTGATGACGCCCGTTCTGCTGCTGACCGCCCGGGGCGAGACCGCCAACCGGATTGAGGGTTTCGAAGCCGGGGCGGATGATTATCTGGTGAAACCCTTTGAACCCAAGGAACTGCTGCTGCGCATCAACGCCATCCTGCGCCGGGTGCCGCTGGTGAAAGCCCCTGCGCCGGTGGTGAAGATGCTGCACCTTGGCGAGGCGCGCTACGACCCCGACCGGGGCGAATTGTGGCGCGGAACCGATCTGATCCGGCTGACCACGACCGAGGCGCACCTGATGAAGATCTTCGCCGCCTCGCCCGGGGTGGCCGTCAGCCGCGAGAAACTGGCCGGGGACATGCCCAAGGGCGACGACGCGGGCGGGCCGGAACGCGCGGTGGACGTGCAGATCACCAGGCTGCGGCGGAAGATCGAGGTCGACCCGCGCCAGCCGAGGTTTTTGCAGACCGTGCGCGGCGAGGGCTATATGTTGCAGCCGGACTGATCGGGGCAAAGCCGGGGCTCTGCCCCGGACCCCGGAGGTATTTTTCCCACAGTGATGAGGTTTTGCGTGCTGATCTATATGTCTGAGGACAGCGCCCTGCATCGGCCCCCGGCCGGACATGCCGAGCGGGTGGAGCGTCTGGCCGCCGTCGAGCGCGGGTTGGCCGGGGTGATGGCCGAGCGGCGCGCCTCGCCGATGGGGGACAAGGCCGATGTGCTGCGCTGCCATCCGGCCAGCTATCTGGCGGCGATCCAGCGCGCCGCGCCGCAGGTGGGGCTGGTGCAACTGGAACCCGACACGTTCATGTCGCCGGGCACCTATGCCGCCGCGATGCGGGCGGTCGGCGGGGCCTGCGCCGCCGTGGACGCGGTGCTGGCGGGCGAGGCCGAGACTGCTTTCGTCGTCGCCCGTCCGCCGGGCCACCAGGCCGAGCGCGAGGCGCCGATGGGGTACTGCATCTTCGGCACCGTGGCGATTGCCGCCAAACATGCCTTGGACGTGCATGGCCTGTCCCGCGTCGCGGTGCTGGATTTCGACGTGCACCACGGCAATGGCACACAGGCGCTGCTGTGGGATGAACCAAGGGTGCGGTTCGTGTCCAGCCAGCAGATGCCGCTGTGGCCCGGCACCGGCGCGCGGACCGAACGCGGCGCGCAGGGGCAAATTACCAACCTGCCCTTGGACCCCGGCTCGGACGGGAGCGCGATGTGGGCCGCCTGGTCGCCGGCGCTGGCCGATCTGAAGGCCTGGCGCCCGGAGCTTGTGCTGGTCAGCGCCGGATTCGATGCCCATGTCGATGACCCGCTTGCCGGCCTCGCCTGGGTCGAGGCCGACTACACCCGGCTGACCCGGGGGATTTGCGATCTGGCCGCCGAATGCTGCGGCGGGCGGGTGGTATCGGTGCTGGAGGGCGGCTATGATCTGGCCGCGCTGGAGGCTTCGGTCGCCGCGCATGTTCGGGTTCTGGCAGGGGGCAGGGATGGCCGATAAAACGGTTGCCGAGATGACGTTCGAAGAGGCCATGGTGGCACTGGAGCAGGTGGTCACCGCGCTGGAGAAGGGCGATGTGGCACTGGAAGCCTCGATTGCGCTGTATGAAAAGGGCGCGGCGCTGCGGGCGCATTGCGCGGCCAAGCTGAAGGATGCCGAGGAAAAGGTGGAGCTGATCCGGGCGCAGGAAGGCCGCGCCGTGGGGGTGACGCCGGTGGAGGGTCTGTGACCTTCGCGCGCAGGATTGCCGCCGATGCCGTGCTGATCGGCGCACATCTGGACTGGGTTCTGGCCGAAAAGGGCGACGAGCCGGTGATCGCTGCGATGCGCTATGCTGCTGCCGGCGGCAAGCGCCTGCGCGGGTTTCTGGTGCTGGAAGGCGCGCGGTTGCACGGGATGACCGCCCCTCAGGCCCTGCCCGCGGCAGCGGCGGTCGAGGCGCTGCATGCCTATTCGCTTGTGCATGACGATCTGCCCGCGATGGATGACGACGACCTGCGGCGCGGCTTGCCGACCGTGCATGTGAAATGGGACGAGGCGACTGCGATCCTGGCGGGCGACGCCTTGCAGACGCTGGCCTTCGAACTGATTGCCTCCCCCGCGTCGGTGTCGCCTGAACGGCGGATCGCACTGGTCCAGGGTCTGGCCAAAGCCAGCGGTGCCGAGGGGATGGTGCTTGGTCAGGCACTGGACATCGCCGCCGAAACCTCGGCCGCGCCGCTGACCCTGCCCGAGATCACCCGGCTGCAAGCGGGCAAGACCGGCGCGCTGATCCGCTTTTCCGCCGAGGCCGGGGCGATCCTGGCCGGAGGCGACCCTGCGCCCCTCTCCGCCTATGCCACCGCACTTGGCTTGGCGTTTCAGATTGCCGACGATATTCTCGACGTCACCGGCAACGCCGCCACCACCGGCAAGCGCGTCGGCAAGGATGCGGCGGCGGGCAAGGCGACCTTTGTGTCGCTTCTGGGGCTGGACGGGGCAAGGGCGCGGGCGCATGCTTTGGTGAACGAGGCTTGTGCGGCCCTTTCCCCTTACGGCGAGGCCGCCGATGTGTTGAAGGAAGCAGCGCGGTTCGTGATCGCGCGGGACAAGTGAGTAGCCGATGACAGAACGCCCGCCAACTGACCGCCCGCCAACTGACCGCCCCCAAACGCCGCTTCTGGACCGGGTGAAGATCCCCGCCGACATGAAGACCCTGTCCGACCGCGAACTGCGGCAACTTGCGGACGAGGTGCGGGCGGAAACCATCAGCGCGGTTTCCGTCACCGGCGGGCATCTGGGCGCCGGTCTGGGCGTGGTCGAACTGACCGTGGCGATCCATGCCGTCTTCGACACGCCGCGCGACAAGCTGATCTGGGATGTCGGCCACCAATGCTATCCGCACAAGATCCTCACCGGCCGGCGCGAGCGTATCCGGACCCTGCGCACCGAAGGCGGCCTGTCGGGCTTCACCAAGCGGTCAGAATCCCCCTATGACCCGTTCGGCGCGGCGCATGCTTCCACCTCGATCAGCGCGGCGGTGGGCTTCACCATGGCCGCCGACCTCGGCGGTGATCCGGGCGATGCCATTGCGGTGATCGGCGACGGCGCGATGTCGGCGGGCATGGCGTTCGAGGCCTTGAACAACGCCGGCCATCTGAAAAAGCGGATATTCGTCATCCTGAACGACAACGAAATGTCCATCGCCCCGCCGGTGGGCGCGCTGTCGTCCTATCTGAGCCGGCTTTACGCGCAGGCCCCGTTTCAGGAATTCAAATCCGCCGCCAAGGGCATGGTCAGCCTGCTGCCGGAACCCTTCCAGGAAGGCGCGCGCCGGGCCAAGGAAATGCTCAAGGGCATCACGGTCGGCGGCACCTTGTTCGAGGAACTGGGGTTTTCCTACATCGGCCCCATCGACGGCCACGACCTTGACCAGCTTCTGCCGGTTCTGCGCACCGTCAAGGCGCGCGCCACCGGGCCGACGCTGATCCATGTCATCACCAAGAAGGGCAAGGGCTATGCCCCCGCCGAAATGGCCGCCGACAAGGGCCACGCCCGCGCCAAATTCGACGTGG
>JANLQT010000356.1:0-5752 GCA_031368035.1 Rhodobacterales bacterium
GCCGAGGGCGTGACGAACCTGCCGCAGCCTTTGGTCTTCTACGCCTCGGACGAGGTGCATTCCGCCACCCAAAAGGCGCTGGAGGCGCTGGGCCTCGGCGCGCGCGCCCTGCATGTCATCCCCACCGATGCCGACTTCCGCATGGACCTGACGGCGCTGGCCGCTGCGGTGGCACTGGACCGCGCGGCGGGCAAGAAGCCTGCCTGCGTCATCGGCACGGCTGGAACCACCTCCACCGGCTCCATCGACGATCTGCCCGCCCTTGCCGCGTTCTGCGCCGAACAGGGCCTCTGGTTCCACGTTGACGGTGCCATCGGCGCCATCCTGCGCCTGTCTGAAACCCATCGCTCCCTTGTCGCCGGGCTGGAACACGCCGACAGCCTCGCGCTTGACCTGCACAAGTGGTTTCAGGCGCCGTTCGAATGCGGCTGCGCCGTCATGCGCGACAGTCAGCGCCATTTCGACACGTTCAACATGCATCCGCCCTACTTGCAGGCGGCAGAGCGCGGCGTTGCCGCCGGGCCGTTCCTCGGCGATTACGGGCTGGAACTGTCGCGCAGCCTGAAGGCGCTGAAGGTCTGGATGGCGCTGCGCGAGCATGGCTCCGCCGCCTTCGGGCGCCTGTTCGACCACCAGATCGCGCTGGCGCAAAGGCTGGCCCGCGCCATCGAAGCCTCACGCGATTTCGAACTTACCGCGCCCAGCACGATCAACGTGGTCTGTTTCCGCCACCGGGGCCACCCCGGCATGACCGAAGATCAGATCAAGACCTTCAACATTGAACTCATGCTGCGGCTGCAGGAAAGCGGCATCGCCTCGCCGTCCGACACCACCATCCAGGGCCGCCACTCGCTGCGCGCCGCCATCGTCAACCACCGCTGCCAGCCGCAAGACATTGACCTCTTCGTCGCAGCTTTGCACCAGACCGGGGCCGAGCTTCTGGCCGAGCCCCCGGCCGGGCCAGGCGCCGCTTGAACTCGCAAGCCCCGCCGCAAGATGCGGCAGGGCTCACCGTTCTTGCCGCCAGAGTCAGGCCGCCAGAGTCAGGACGCCAGAGTCAGGCCGCGAGAGTCAGGACGCCGCCACCTGCGCCCCCTCGGGCTCGCCCCCGAAATGCGCCCAGAATTCGTCCCGTGCATGGCTGCGCGGGAACGGGGTCGCCGGGACCGACACGTTAAGGAAGGCACACAGCGGCTCCCAGCCGTCAGCGGGCGAGAACACCAGCAGCCGTTCCGCAGGGATCAGGGCGCGCACCTTGCGGTTGTTCTCGCGGTAGGCCGCAATCGCACGGTCGCGGTCCAACTTACCGAACAGCGGTGTGGCAAACAGCCGGTCCATCGTCTCGAAGATCGAAGCGAGCGGCGGCGGCAGGGGAATGGTGGTGCGCAGGGCAAAGAATTTGCCGATCGTCTTGCTCTGGCTTGCCCACCATTCCTCCTCGGGCCGCTCGGTATGCACCACCTTGGCGTCCGGAAAGGCGATCGAGGTTTCATGCCAGAAGGCCGCACCGGGAAAATCCACCTGCGAGTTATATCCGGCAAAGACCTCCTCCCAATCCACCTCCTCGCCCGCCGCCAGCGCGTCCCAATGCGCGGGCTGGGCGGGGTTGCCCATTACCTCGACCATGTGGTGACACGGGCCGAAGCCCAATTGCTCCAGCGCCAATTTGGTTGACATGGTCCCCGTCCGGCCAAAGCCGGAGCCGATCACTTTCAATCCCATATCTTGGCATCCTTTTCGGATTGTGGTGACATTTTCATGCTGTAGCGTGAGGTTGGATTGGAAAACCCTTCTCCACAAACGAAGAGATTTCACGGCACATGAAAGAAGTTCAGCTTCACCGGATCGATCTGAACCTGCTTGTGGTGTTCGAGACTCTGATGCTGGACGGCAGTGTCGCCAAGGCGGCGGACACACTTGGCAAGACCCCTTCCGCCATCAGTCACGCGTTGGCGCGCCTGCGCGACCAAGTGGGGGACCCGCTGCTGGTCAAGGTCGGCGGGCGGATGCAGCCCAGCCCCTTTGCGCTGGTGCTGATCGACGAGGTGCGCCCGATCCTGCGCTCCATCAAGCGCGTCCTGGCGGTGCCGCTGCCCTTCGATCCGGCCACCTCGGACCGGGTGTTCCGCATTGCGATCCCGGCCTTCGTGCCCCTGATGACGGTGATCCTGAATGCGGTGCGCGCAGCGGCCCCCGGCGTGAAGGTCGAATGGGCGCTGCCCAATGCCTCCGCCTTTCCCGCCGTGGTCGAGGGCGAGTATGATCTGGCGCATCTGGGCGGTGAAACCTGGCTGCCGGACGGTCTGGACGCGCTTGAGACCCCCGCCTTCACCTGGGCCAGCTTTGTGCGCCGGGGCCATCCCGCGCTTCAGGACTGGGGGCTCGCGGCCTGGGCCACCTGGCCGCATGTGCAGGTCAACATCGCCAATTCGGTGCGCAGCCCGCTGGAAACGATCCAGACCGAAAAAGGCATCACCCGCCACATCGGCGCGCTGATATCGGAATTTTGCAGCGTTGCCCCGCTTCTGGCTGCGACCGACATGATCGGAACCTTTCCGCCCATCCTGCTGGCCGAGGATATGCAAACCCACGGCCTTGTCCCGCTGCGCCCGCCCGTCGCCTTCCCGCCCTTCCGCACAAGGTTCGTCTGGTCCTCGCGGCTGGCGAATGACCCGGCCAGCACCTGGCTGCGCGGGATCGTGACGCGGGCCTATGCCCAAACCCATCACCGCTGCGAAGCGCTGGTGGCGGCGGCGCTGGCAGACCCGATCCGCAAATCGTGATCGCGTTCCCCATCACGCAGCCCCTTGCGCTGCGGCGGTTTTGACGGCTTGGATGGCGCCGCATTCACAGGAGGTCCCCATGCAATCCCCCGTTCCCGCCTTTGTTCATTCCCTGACCGCACTGTCCAAGATCCTCGACAAGGCCGACACTTGGGCCGAAGCCAAGAAGATCAAGCCCGACGTGATCCCCAACCTGCGCCTGATCGCCGACATGCTGCCGTTCACCCGCCAGATCACCATCGCCTGCGACCACGCCAAGGGCGCCTCGGCCCGGCTGGCGCAAGTCGAAGTGCCGTCCTTCCCCGATACCGAAACCACGGTTGCCGAGCTGAAAGAGCGCGTCGCCAAGACCATCGCCTTCATCCAGACCATCCCGGCGGAAGCCTATGAGGGCGCCGAAACCCGCACCATCACCATCAAGGCCGGCGGCAACGACCGGTCCTTCCCGGCGATGCAGTATCTCGCCAGCTATGCCCAGCCGAACTTCTTCTTCCACATGACGACGGCCTACGCGATCCTGCGCTTGAACGGGCTCGAAGTTGGCAAGGGCGACTTTATCGGAGGCTGACCCCCGCGACCCCCGATTCTGTGACCCAGGGCCCCGCGCTTCTGCTGATCGACGCCCAAATCGCCATGGCGATGCGGCGCGATGCCGGGGACCCCTGGGCCGAACCCTTGGCCGAAGCGCGCATCGCCGCGCTTCGGGCCGCCTTCCGCGCCGCCGGTCTGCCGGTGATCCATGTGCATCACCACACCGATGACCCGCAGGACGACTTCCACCCCGCGCACCCCGGCGCGCAACCCTTGCCCGCAGCGCACCCGCTGCCGGGAGAGGCCGTGGTGATCAAGCACGGCTCCTCCGCCTTCATCGGCACCGACCTTGCGGCGCGTCTGGCCGCCTTGGGCGATCCGCCGCTGGTCATCGCGGGCGGCGAGGTGAATTTCTGCATCGACACGACCACGCGCATGGCCGGAAACCTTGGTTACCGCGCCACGGTCGCCTCGGATGCGCTGATCGGCTTTGGCGTGCGTCTGCGGGATGGCCGACAGTTCAGCGCCGGGGATGTGATGGCGCTGACCCTGGCCGATCTGGACAGCAGCTTCGCGCAAGTGGCGACCAGCGACGAGATTCAGGCCCGTCTGACCTGGCCGCCCCGTCTGGCCTGGCCGCCCGGTCTGACCTAGCCGAACCCGTCTGGCCCGAAGACCGGAATTTTCGAGAATTCCGAACCGGAGCCTTCAAAGGCTCCGGCGCGATTTCTTCGAAGAAATCGGCCTCGGTGCCACCCGCGCCGCGTGTGAAATGTCCGCGAATCGTGGTAAACAGATTCTGAACGAAAAAATTGAAACCGTTTTAGATCAATGGATTGTCAGATATTTCACGCGTGAAATCCCCCGGTTTCACACCTGCGATCCCGTTGCCCCGATCTTGATCCGGTCCGCTGCTTCGGCCTTGCCCGCCAGCGCCACCACCACCAGCAAGATCACCGACAGAACGCCGAAGGTCAGCCGAAACCCCACATGCTGCGCCACAAAGCCGATGGTGGACGGCGCCACCAGAATGCCGCTGTAGCCCATCATCGTCACCGTCGCGATCCCCGCCCCGGGGGAAAGCCCCGGCATATTGCCGGCGGCCGAGAACAGGATCGGCACCATATTGGCAATCCCGATCCCCGAAATGGCAAAGCCCACAATCGCCACCCAGCCGGTCGGCGCCGCCGCCGCAAGCCCCATCCCCAGCGCCCCGGCCAGCCCCGAAACCTGCAACGTCCGGACCGCCCCGAACCGGTTGCGCAAAGAGTCTCCGGCAAACCGCATCCCCGCCATCATCATCGAGAACGCGGCATAGCCCAGCCCCGCCACCGCCAGAGAGGTGCCCAGATCCTTCTGCAAATAGATCGCCGCCCAATCCAGCACCGCGCCTTCCGGCACCATGGTGAACAGCGCCATCGCCCCGATCAGATACAGGATCGGCTTTTTCGGAAAAGTCTGCCGCTGCCGCTTGCCCGTCTCGGGGTCCCGCCCATGCGGCGCGTCATACATCATCGCGCTCCCGGCCACCGCCACGATCAGCGCCGACAACCCGCCCACCAGCAGCACCTGCACCTCGGCCCCGAACCGCGCGATCACCAGCGCCCCCAAAGACCCGCCCGCAAACCCGCCCAAACTCCAGAACCCATGGCTCGACGACATGATCGCCCGCCCCAGCCGCCGCTCGACCGCCACCGAATTGGCGTTCATCGACACATCCATCGTGCCGGTAACCGCCCCCATGATCGCCGCCAGCGGAAACACCACCGCCAGACTGGGGCACAGGATCAGCAGCGGGAAACTGACCGCACTCGCCATCCCGAACACCACCACCATCCGGCGAGAGCCGAACCGGGCGATCAGCCGCCCCGCCAGCAGCATCGCACCCACCGCGCCGATGCCCAGAGCCAGGATGATCAGCCCGACCATCCCCTCGCGGATATCGTGCCGCGGCATCAGCAGCGGAATCTGCGCCGCCCAGGCCCCCATGATGAAGCCGTTGACCAGAAACATCGCCGCCACCGCCCAGCGGCCCCGTTCCGCGTCCTGCATCTCGTCCATCATCCTGCCCCCGGGTCCTGCCGCCTCGCCTGTTAGCGTGAACAGCGCGCCGCGGAAAGCGCTCCCGACCCATCCCGCCTTCACCAGTTGTTTCGGCTCATGTCAGCGATCCAAATCGCGTGGCAACCGTGGCTGCGGATGATACCAAAAGGTTATATAACCATATGGTTCAATATATGCCCTCTGCCCAAGTCGCCGAAGCTCCGCAAGCTCCGCTCTCGCTGTGCCTGTCCGCCCTGGCCGACCCCACGCGACGCGCGATGCTGGTGCATCTGGCCCGGCGCGGCCCAACTTCGGCAGGCGACCTTGGCCAGCCCTTTGCCATGACCCAGCCCGCCATCTCCAAACACCTCAAGGTGCTGGAGCGTGCGGGCCTG
>JANLQT010000386.1:0-9817 GCA_031368035.1 Rhodobacterales bacterium
GACGGCATCGACAGTGATGCCTTCGCGCGATTCCTTCTTGGCCCGCCCTATCGCACATTCCTGATGCCGGGCAGCGCCTACGACTTGCCAGGACACATCCGCCTGGGTGTCGGCGGCGGCGCGGCAGTGCGACTTCAGGACGGGCTGGATCGGTTAGCGGGGGCGCTGCGCGACTGGTCCGTTGGCGACAAACCATAAGGGACAGCTGATAGAGCTCCGCCGCTTTGAGCCATGGCGCGGCGTCGTTTGTAAAGCGCGGTGCGGCCATCGTAAAAGGTCTTGTCCGGCTCATGCCGTCAAAGAGTCCGGCAGCGGGCCGCCAGCTGGCCTTGGTGATGGTTTGGTCACCACGTGTTCCTAAATTACAGGAACGCACATGGCGGGGATCATATGGAGTCTGCACGGTTGGTTCTGCGGCGATGAGCCGGTCAGTTCTGGCGAAAACTGTGAAGGTGGCCTGGCGCGGTGGCACTGAGTCAGTCAGCGTGGTCCATGCCTCAGGACCGCTATACTGATGAGGTCCCGCCATGTTCGCGCGAGCAGCACCGACGACAAACCACCTTTGCCCTTACGAGGCACATGTTTAGCATTGGCCCGCAAGGCAACTACCGGGCCAATCGCACCTACCACTGCTGATGTGTCAGCGCGACAAGCACTCATGCGGACTCACCTTGTCCGACTTGGCAAAACTCTGTCTACTCATCCTTGATCCCCGATCGACCACGGCGGAAGGACACCATGAGCGAGCAGCAACTTACGGGCAGACATGTCGTAGTCACCGGCGGAACCGGCGCGCTTGGCCAGGTTGTCGTTGATCGGCTGCTGGAGGCCGGGATGATCTGCCATGTGCCAAGCCACCGCGCCGATGGCGGCGTATCCGCTGGGCATGATCATCTGCATATCGTCGCCGGTGTCGATCTCACGAGCGACGCCGCGGTCACCGGGTTCTACGCTGCCATTCCCGATCTTTGGGCGTCCGTGAATCTCGCGGGCGGATTTGAAATGGCACCCATAGCCTCGACGAGCGGAGCGGACTTCCTTCGCATGATCGAGATGAATGCCTTGACGACATTCCTTTGCTGCCGCGCCGCGGTGGAGGGTATGCGCAAGACCGGCCTCGGCGGTCGCATCGTGAATGTGGCCGCGCGGCCGGGCCTTGATCCTCGCAAGGGGGCGCAGATGGTGGCCTACGCTGCCGCGAAAGCAGCGGTCGCCACGATCACGCAGGCCCTTGCCGAAGAGGTGAAGGCAGATCGCATCCTGGTCAACGCCATCGCCCCCTCGACCATCGACACACCGGCCAACCGTGCGGCCATGCCGGGCAGCGACCCGTCAAAGTGGCTAAGCGCCGACGCGGCGGCCGAAGCGATCCTGCAACTGATCTCGCCAGCCAACATGGAAATCAGCGGAGCGTTGCTGCCGCTCTATGCCCGCGCCTGAGCGATGCCAGAGTCGGTCGTATGCGTTCCGATTATTGCCAGATGATATGCGCTGGCCGGACTTTCGCCCCAACCACTCCTCAACGGCCAAAGGCGAGCTCAACGGCGCGCAGCCCCGTCGTGGTCATCTGGGACAGGTCCGAATCCAGGAAATCCGGCCAGCTCGACAGCTTGACCACCATGGTGCCCGTATCCGGTGCCACCATGACCATTTGGCCAAACACCCCAAAACAATAGTGCCGACCCAGCTTGCTGTCCTCGACCCAGAACTGGTTGCGATAGCGGCCTTCCGGCCAATTCCGGTCGGTTTCGGCGTTGAACAGACCGTGCTTGCCGTGGCGGATATCCTGGCACCACGCCTCGGGAATGGCTTGGCTCCCGTCGACCTTGCCGTTGTTCAGCAGCGCCAGCCCGAACCGTGCCATGTCGCGCAAGGACGCACTGATGCCGCCGCAGGCCAGCCCATAGCCGGAAGGGTCCACGGTGATGCTGGCGTCTTCGCCGCACCCCAAGGGCTGCCAAAGCCGCTCTGACAAGATCTGTGGCAGCCGCTGCCCGGTGACCCGCTCCATTGCATGGGCCAGCACATCCGTTTCAATCGACCGATAGGCAAAGCGCGACCCATGCGCGGCCTCCGCCACGGTCAAACCGACGATCTGGTCCCAGATGCAGGTCGGCCAATCCGACGCATCCACGCCGTCCGGCGCCGGTTTCCAGCCCGAGGCATAATCCATCTTGCCAACATCGCTGTCCGGCTGCGTATAAGTCTCCGAGAACCGCGTGCCCGACGTCATGTCCAGCACCTGCTGCAGCTTGGCCCCTTGCCAGCCCGTGGCCATTAGTTCGGGCAGGTAGTCGGAAACCAGCGCCCCTGGCCGCAGCAGCCCCTCGGCAATCAAGCTGCCCGCGGCGGCAGAGGTCAGCGATTTTGACACCGATTGCAGAAGGTGCAGCGTGCGCGCGTCCATGCCGTTGTGATAGCTCTCATGCTGGATCTTGCCACCCGCCCAAACCAGGATCGCGTCGGTATAGGTGTCGTTCAACATCTCGCCGAACGTCGTCCTGGCCCCATTTGCCCCGACATAACTGAAATCCATCAGCGACCCCGCCGCCTCTGGCAAAGGGGAGGCAACGTCAGCCCGGCGAATGGCTGCGGTTGGAACAATTTCGCGCACATGCTGAAAGGCCCAGCGGTTCCAGGGCGCACGGTCCCAATCGATCATCGGCAGGCGCATGTCGGGCGGCGGCGGGGTGCCCACCATGATCGGCGGGGCGGGATCGGTGTTCTTGTAGCTGTGCATCGCCTAACCCCCATGTCCGATCCAGCCGAACTACGAGCCGCGGCGAAGCAGGCCAGCGGCATCCTCGTTCGGAACGGGTCGGTATTGCGCCGTCTTTGGCGCAATCATTGAAGAACCTGCGCCCTACGATACCGTATCAATCGTTTTGCAATCGCACAGCCAAATTACGCGCGTCGCAAGGGAGAGCCACCATGACTGACCGTTACGCCGAACACCGTCAGATCGCCCGCACCCTTGGCGTCGATGCCGTTGCGCTGGTGCCGGGCCCGAATTTCACACGGCTTTTCCGTCAGAATTTCCACACCAGCGAGCGGCCGCTGGTGGTAATCATCCCCGCGGATGGCCCGCCCGCGGCCGTGGTGCCCAACCTTGAACTGCGATCCTTCGACCAGTTGAATTTCGAAGGCGAGGTTTTCGATTGGCGCGACCAGACCGGCTATGCAGACGCCTTCGCGGCGTTGGGGCGGGCCAAGCCGCTTCGCTCGGTCGCGGTGGAAGGCCAGGTCTTGCGGGTCTTCGTCCATCACGCGATGACGTGGCGATTGCGGCAATTGTTGCATTGATTTCATGAGCTGGTTTTCCGATGCTTGATTGTGAAAAGAGGCGGCTCGATTGTGGTTGGCTCCAGTGCCCACGCCTTGGGCGTCGACAACAGGGACCACCCGCGCGCAATAGTGCGCGGATGATCCATCGTTGTTGTTGAGGGATCAATCGCTCGACCCTTTGCCGCCTTTGCCGTGCGACCCGCTCCCCGAGCTGCCACTGTTGTCATCAGCCGAGCTGCTGTCCTGATTGTCGCCCGAATTGTCGGCGACATCGCCGGTGTCGACGTTATCGCTGGCGCTCTGGTTGTCACCCGAGCTGCCACTGTTGTCATCGGCTGAGCCGCTGTCCTGATTGTCGCCCGAATTATCGGCGACATCGCCGGTGTCGGCATTGTCGCTGGCGCTCTGGTTGTCACCCGAGCTGCCGCTGTTGTCATCGGCCGAGCTGCCGTCCTGATTGTCGCCCGAATTGTCGGCGACATCGCCGGTGTCGGCATTGCCATCGACCACCTGATTGGTGTTGCTTTTGCCGTCCGCCTGGGCATTGGCCTGCTCGGTGCCGGTGATGTCGGTCGACTGGCCCGTCACGGCATCGACGACGAAGACACGTGAAGCTCCGCCGACATCGGCCGAAACGATCCATTGGCCATCGACCTGTTGGACATCGACATTGGTGTAGCCTGCGGCCTCATAGGCCGAGCGAATCGAGTCTTCGAAGCCGGAGGCCAGCGCCGCACCAGCAGACAGCGAGAGTGACAGGACGGCGGCAGTGAGAAATCGGTTCATTTGGGGTTCCTTTCGGGAGTTGGTTGGTTCGCCGATGATGCCTGATCCGGACACTTCTTCCATAAACCCGCGGAGGATGCGGTCTAAACCCCAGAGCCATCCCTGCTGCGCGCTTGCACGGGGAACATAGGAACGTGGCAAAGTCATGTCTTCAGACCGAAATCGTGGCTGAACAATGTCATCCTGAAGGAGGAATTGCGAACATAATCAAGGTAAATCAATAGGTTCCGAATCGGCATATTTCCGGTCGGCTCGTAACCATTGAGCTTTTGTGCGCGGTTGTCAGGCCCTTCCATGCCGCGGCAGCGCCGACCCTCAGACTTGAAATAGAGGAATTTCGGATCTTCGGCCCAGGTGATTTCCGTCTCCAGCCCATTGGCCCAGGCCGGCTCGAAATCCCTCCGCAGCAAGGAGACCTGGTCCGAGACATAGCCCTATGGCAACTTGGGCGGATGCGTGTTTCTGCGTTCAAATTTACCCCTTGGAGGGGTCGTCGGCGTGCGATCTTTTGCGCCCTTAGGCTTCATCCAACGATCCACTTTTGGGCTGTGGATAGGACAGGAGTTGAAGATAGTGCATGACTGCCTGTCCATTAAACCGACAGCAGGCCAATCCATGACCTCTTTAACCATGAGCGCCTGGCCCCTTCGCGATCAAATTCCAAGGCCGCCGCGCCGATGCTCGCGAAGACTGGCGCGGATTTTTCCCCGCCTGAGGGACTCCGTGGGTAGGGCAAACGGAGACAAGTTCGCATTCGTCTGACAGCACCCGCGTGATCTGTGCAAGCAAAGCGCCATCGGATGTGCAATACTTGGTCGGAGCTTTCATGTCGCTGATGACAAGGTGGCTCGACAGCGGCACGAAGCTGGACCCGCGCGAGGAGGACGCGCTTTTCGTCGGCTGAGTTTGGTTGGTATTTCTGCTCCCACCGTGGCGCAAGCAGGGTCCGGCGCATTTGGCCAAACATCGAGTCCGGGCAGCACCGGGATTACATCGGTGACAGGTGACACGCTCGGGCATTCCCTTACATCCTGACCGCGGATAAAGAGCAGGATGGCTTGTCTTGCTCGGGACCCCAAACTTGGACACAGACCTCTCGCATTGGATAAATTCGCTCGCAAGGACGCATGCGGCTTTGGACGCCAGCATGGTCGCCATCACCCAGTTCGGCGTGCCGTTGATTGTCGCCTTGGTCGTCTTGCAGTGGTGGAGTGGCCCCGATCGCGCCCTTGTCCGGCATACAGCGGTCAGCGCCGGGCTGGCGGTTCTCCTGGGGCTCGCGGTCAATCAGGTCATCCTGCTGTTCGTCCATCGGCCCCGTCCCTATGATATGGGCGTGACGCAGCTTTTGATCGCCCGCAGCGCGGACTGGTCCTTCCCCTCGGACCACGCGACGGTCGTCGCGGCTATCGTCGCCGCGTTCGGCATCCAGCGGTTTCACCACAGGGCCAGCGCCCTTGGTGTCTTGGCGCTGTTGGTCTGCCTGTCACGGGTGTATGTCGGGACACACTATGTCACGGATGTTCTCGGCGGAGCCGCCGTCGGGATCGTGGCCGCGCACGTGGTGCCATGGCTCTATCGCCGGGGAAATCCCGTGGACCGAGTCCTGACTGCAATTCTTTGAGGGACAGTTTGCTCTAAACTGGATGCACTGTGAGTCAGGCGCCATCGGCAAAGGCATAGATTTGGGCCGCCAAGACTTCACATGTTCGGACACCTGACGGATGCAGTCCTATTGGAATGAACTCCAGCCTACGCTCCAGTCCTTGGGGATATGGGGGTATTGGGTGGTTGGCCTGCTGGCTTTCGGTGAGGCGCTGATTTTGACAAGCGTCTTTGCTCCCGGCACCGTTGTTGTCGTGCTCGCCGGCGCCCTCGCGGCTCAGGGTGTCTATGATTTTGGTGACATGGTCTGGTTCGTCGCGATAGGCACAATCCTGGGGGCTGAGGCCAGTTACAGAATTGGAACCCGTGGTGCACACCTGTTTCAAGAAGGACGCAGGATATTCTCACCAGCCAACCTTGACCGAGGCCGGCGGTTCTTCGTCAGATACGGTGCGCCAAGCATCATTCTGGGGCACTTCTTCGGCCCGTTGAGGCCAATTATTCCGGTTGTCGCGGGCCTGTCTGGCATGTCCGGTCGCAGCTTTTTCGCCTGGAACGCGGTCGGCGGAATTGCCTACGCGGTGATCCTGCTGAGCGTCGGATACTTCTTTGGCACCGCCGTCGGCCTGATGAATGCCGCGATGACCCGCGCCGGACTGTTCGCCATCGCGGTTGTGCTGGTGGCTGCATTCCTGTGGTTCATCGCCGTCAGGCTGTGGAGGACGGTGCCGTTCTTCACCTCTGTCTCTCGGTCGATCTGGCAAGCCACCAAGGACAACCCCGAGGTTCAAAGCCTTGTTGCGCGCCATCCCGGGCTGTTTCAGTTCCTTGGGAATCGTATCTCGCGCCGGTCATTTGGCGGGCTGCCGCTGACCGTCTCTGTCCTCGGCTTTGGGTATTTCCTGGTGCTCTATGCGGGCTCGACCTGGGATGTCGTCAACCAGAACCAGATCGTTGCGCTGGATGTTCGGATTGCCAGCCTGCTCTCGGCCTTCCGAGATCCCACCTTGATTCGCGTCTTCACCATTGTGACCGCGTTTGGATATTGGGGGGTCATCGCGATCCTGGCCGTCACGGTTTCTTCCGTTCTGCTGCTGCTTCGCAAACCGCTTTTCGTGCCGGGACTATGGCTGGCCCTGATCGGCAATCAGCTGGCAGTGGGCCTGCTCAAGATCACTTTCGCGCGCCCCAGACCCGCGATGGCGGTCTATGCCGAAAGCAGCCTGTCCTTTCCCAGCGGCCACAGCGCGGTCAGCGTCGCTTTTTTCGGGTTCCTGACCTATGTCCTGATCCGCGAACGGATCGGCCCAAGTGTTGTGTCCCTGCTTTTGGGGGCGACGCTCGTATTCCTGATCGGTCTCAGCCGCATCTACTTGCTCGAACACTATCTGAGTGACGTTCTGAATGGCTACCTCGTGGGCGCTCTCTGGGCTTTGCTGGGCATTTGGTTGACCGAATGGCTCAACACAAAAAGGGATCAGATCACAGCGCCTACGATCCTGCCTTGGCAAAAACTGGCGGCAATAGCGGCCGTTGCGTGTGCTGCGGTTGCTCTGTGGATCGTCGTTCAGACCTACCAGCAGACACTCAACCCGCAGCCTGTCCAGGTGGTGATCCAACTGGACGGAGCCGTGGAAGCAGCCTTTGCGGCGGGCGGGCTGCCAGCGCATTCCGAAGATATTTTCGGCCAACCGCAAGAGCCGATCAGCCTCATCGTGTTTGCTGCGGACGATGCGGCCCTCAAGTCGGCATTCAGCAAGGCCGGATGGCAATTGGCCGATCGTCCGGGCTTTGACACAATGGCGCGGGCGGCCTACGCAGTCTGGTTCAACGGCGAATACAAGACTGCACCGATCACGCCCGCGTTCTGGAACGGGCAACCTCACGGTTTCGGCTTTGAGGCCGAAGCGGCGGACAAGAGCCTGCAAAAGCGGCACCACGCTCGGTTCTGGCGCACAGGTTTGCGCGCGCCGGACGGTCAATTGATCTATGTCGGCACGGCCAGTTTCGATGCGGGGCTGAAATGGGGGCTGACCCATCACATTGACCCCAACGTCGATGTAGAGCGCGCCTATCTGGTGAACCAGCTTCAGGGTGCGGGGCTGCTGGTTTCACAAAGGTCCGTTCAGCTTGTCGCACCGGTCGAGGGGCAAAACCTCGCGGGAGATACCTTCTTCACGGACGGGAAAGCCATCGTGCTTCAGCTCAAACTCACGGCCAGCACAGGCGCAGACACCGTCAAACCGTAGATCTTGGCCCGAAAGTCGACCTTTAGCAGAGCCAATTCAAAACCAGCAAAAGAGAATGCCTTGTTGCCCGACCATGCAGGATGGAAAGGTCGGGGCAACCCTGAGGACCGCGCTGCCGTTTTCGCCGCGCAGTCTTGCTGAAGTCGCGGAAGGAGCTTGCGGGCGCGCGAGGTAGGTTTCAGACATGCCGGACCCATGAATCTTCGAAACGATTATAGGATGCGCGTAAACTGTCCGGAGGTTCCGCCGGGAAAAGCTGCCGCCCTCGGAACCCATCCCCATCACGTCCAGCGCCCATTTCTAGGACTTCGTGTCCGTGGGGCGGGATCGACCGACCGGTTCCCGTGCGGGGATGCGGCCATTCCTCTTCGGGAAATTACTTCATCAATTCGGACAAACCGCAACGCAAACACCTCGAAGACGTGGCGGGCGCAGGTTCATCAAATGGGTGACGCCCATGGTGGAGCATCCAGCAGGCCCACAGCGCCCACTTGCTGACCGCTGAAGGGGTCCGGCGGCTCTGGTGTCACTGAAGTCCGGTTAGCACAAGGATGCGCTCAGCGACGAGATTTCAGAAACTGCGCCGACGTTGGATGATCATCGAACAGGCGCAGGCGCTCACGCGTTCACCCGTGCTCGGTTGCTGAGAAACGTGCTTCGGCAAGGTGCGCCCGGCAGACCCGTCCTGCACCACTTCGATGATGTTGAGGTTTGTGTTGATCCGGACCGTTGGGTTGTCCGTTCAGATTCACCGCCCTTGGTCGCGAACAACCGAACCATAACCGCGGCACGGCAGCGGTCGATATTGGAGGGTGGCGACATGCTCACGCTGGACCTGCTTCCGTGTGCAGAAGCAACCATGACTACCTGGCAGCGTGATCATAGTCGGCGCGGCAGGTCTTTGTTCCAGCTGGTCCCCAGGAGGACAGCACCTGGCATCGGCGAGAGGCGTTGATCAGGCCATGTTCTGCGATCCGTCCTCCACATCCATCTTTGCGGCGGTGGCGCTGTAGGCTCTCGCAGAGTCGGCAAACCGGCGCAGGACGTCGCCGCCGATCACCGGGCTGAGGTCTGTCAGCGTTGGTGTCGTTAATCGCTGTATCGCCGCATCGCGCAATACCCTTTTCGCCTTTGTTCTCGACGGCCAGCTGACGCCTGGTGCGTAACATTTAGGGACTGAAGACGGGTCTGACTTGGAAAAGCGGTCTCAGAAGAGCCGTTTGCGGGACTGAAACCGATCTCTTTCCCGGATTCCGTCCCTAAACACCAACACTGTCCCAAAGTCCCCCAAGGCCCCTGGGGGGTGCCTAAACCCTGCCAAAGCACAGCAAGAGACGTCTCGACGGACCTGCCGCCCAGCTATTTGCCCGGCAGCGAGCTCGAGAACACGGTGTCGATGCCGAAGGAAGGCTCGATGCCACCTGCCATCAAAAGCGTCGTCAGTGGCCTGCTCCTGGCCGTGCGAAGGGCCACTTTGGTTGCCCGGAGCTTGTAGTTGTAGAACCAGAGCAGACCGACCGACGAGCTATGCCCGAAAGTTGGTGACGGCCTGATCAGGCGGCTTTGATTTCGTGCTTGATGCCGTCGCGGAATTCAACCCCTTCGATGATTTCGGGCAGGCGATTTTGACCGTCGAGTTTGCGCCATTTCTTCTTGGCAGACAGCATCAGCTGGTGGGTCATCGCCAGTGCCGTCTGACGGCTGAGGCAGCCTTTGGTCTTGGTGGTTCGGTGCCGGACGGTGGCGAAGGTGCTCTCGATCGGGTTCGTCGTCCTGATGTGCTTCCAGTGTTCGGCTGGAAAATCGTAGAATGCCAGCAGGTCGGCGCGGTCCTTGGTCAGGCATTTGACCGCCCGGTCGTATTTCACGCCGTAAGCCTCGACGAAGAAATC
>JANLQT010000457.1:0-6847 GCA_031368035.1 Rhodobacterales bacterium
CGAGGCATAGCCGGTGCGCCACTTCTCGAAGGCTTCGCGTTTCAAATTGATCGAGGTCAGCAACGTCGTATCTCCCGGGCCCCCGCCCGTCAGTTGCACGACAAGGTCAAACATCTTGAAATTCTCGAGCCCCCGGAACAGCACCGCCAGCATCAGGAACGGCAGCACCATCGGAATGGTCAGGGTCCAGAACTGCCGCCAGGGGCTGGCGCGGTCACATTCTGCCGCCTCGTAGATGGACTCCGGGATCGACCTCAGCCCCGCAAGGCAGATCAGCATCACGAAGGGCGTCCACATCCAGGTATCGACGATGACGATGGCCCAAGGCGCGAGGTTCACATCCGCGATCATCGAAAAGCTGGACGGATCGCGCCCCAGCAGAAACCCGATGGCATAATTGAACAGGCCGATCTGCGGTTGATACAGAAAAGTCCAGAAGTTGCCGACCACCGCCGGAGACAGCATCATCGGCAGCACGATGATCGTGGTCCAAAGATCGTTGCCACGGAACTTGCGGTTGATCAGCCAAGCCAAGGAAAACCCGATCAGAATCTGGAAAAACAACGTCCAGAACAGGAACTGCGCCGTGTTCTGCATCGTCAGCCAGATGTCCGGGTCGGTCAGGATGTTCTGGTAATTCTTCAGCCCCACCCATTTCACCACCTCGTTCGGGCGGTTGACTCGGAAATTGGTGAAGCTGAGCCGGATGGTCCAGATCAGCGGAAAGATGTTGACCGCCAGCAGCAGGAAGATCGTCGGCGCCACGAAGACCCAGGCGATGGCGCGGTCCGACAGCCCTCGCACGCGGTGCGCGATCCCGGCCGGCGTGGCCTCGGCGAGGCGGTTCATCCCTGTCCCGGGCATGTCTTGCGTTCCCTGATTTCAGTCATGGCAAAGCCGGGGTCCGGCCCATGTCCGGACCCCGTTGGTAGCGCATTCACGCGTTTCAGCAAACCTCAGAGCTTGCCTTCGTCGGTGAACACTTCGGTCCAATCCTTGACCAGCCCGTCCAGCGCCTCTTGCGCGGTGCCGTTGCCCGCCACGACATAGTCATGCACGCGCTTCTGCATCGCCAGCAGCAAGGACGCATAGGACGGCTCGGCCCAGAAGTCCTTCACGATCGCCATCGAGTCGAGGAAGGTCTGCGCATAGGGCTGCGAGGTGACGAAGCTGGGATCATTCACCACCGAGGACAGCGCCGAATAGCCGCCCATCGTCCACCATTTCTTCTGCACCTCGGGCTGCGCGAACCACTTGATATAGGCCAGCGCCGCATCCTTGTGCGCGGTATTGGCCACGACCGAGATGCCCTGCCCGCCCAACTGCGCGAAATGGCCCTTCGGCCCCGGCGGGTTGGCGAAATAGCCGGTCTTGTCGCCGCCCACATTCGGGTCGGTGTTGACCCCGGGCCAGACGAAGGCAAAGTTCATCTGCAACGCGACCTGGCCCGACTTGTAGGCGTCGATATCCTGGCCCATGTACCAGTCCGACGCGCCGGGCGGGGTGCAGCAATCATACATCGCCTTGTAGGCTTCCAGCCCCTTGGCGGCGTCAGCCGAATTGACAAAACCGGCCAAATCATAGGGCTTGTCCGGGTTCTGATATTCGAAGCCATAATTGTACAGCCAGTTGGTCACGCCCATCGTGATCCCTTCAGACCCGCGCTCGGTATAGATCGCCGCGCCGTAGACTTTCTTGCCGTCGATCTCGCGGCCCTGGAAGAAGGTCGCAATGTCCTTGAGTTCGTCCAGCGAGGCCGGCACGCCCAGATCGCGGCCATAGGTCTTCTTGAACTCTGCCTGAAGCTCGGGTTTGGAGAACCAGTCCTTGCGATAGGTCCAGCCCACCACGTCGCCAAACGCCGGCAGCGCCCAGAAATTCTCGGTGTTTTTCGGCCATTCGGCATAGCCCACCACCGTTGCCGGGATGAAGTCGCTCATCTTGATGCCATTGGCGTCAAAGAACTCGTTCAGCTTCAGATACTGGCCGTTTTCCGCAGCGCCGCCGATCCACTGGCTGTCGCCGATCAGAAGATCGCACAGCTTGCCGCCCGAGTTCAGCTCATTCAGCATCCGGTCGGCAAAGTTCGGCCATGGCACGAATTCGAAATGCATGGTGTTGCCGGACTGCGCCTCGAAATCCTTCGAAAGCTCGACCAGCGCATTGGCCGGGTCCCAGGCGGCCCAGCACAGGGTAAGGTCCTCGGCCTGGGCCCCGCCAGCGGACAGACCCGCCAGCAACGCCCCCGCAGCCGCCGAAACGGCGAGAAGTTTCCTCATTTCCACGTCCTCCCAATGTGACGGCGCGACTCCCCGGTCACGACTCGTTGCCGTAACATCTGTATTTAAGGCACGTGCCTCAAAGCAACATAAATCTGAGGCACGTGCCTCATTATCGTTGCAAACCTCGGGCAAAGCAGAGAAGAAAGGCAAAAGCGCCCGAAGGAACCCGTATGCGCCCCACCACCAAAGACCTCGCCCGCACCGCCGGTGTCAGCCTTGCCACCGTGGACCGCGTGCTGAACAGCCGCGCCGGGGTGCGGCAGGAAACTGTCGATGCGGTGACGGCGGCGGTCGAACGCCTGGGCTTTGTGCGCAACCTGTCGGCGGCCAATCTGGCACGCGGGCGCACCTATCGCTTTGAATTCCTGCTGCCGCTGCACGGCGACCAGTTCCTCGATTCCGTCGTCGCGCGGGTGGACGAGGCCCGCCACGCCTTTGCCGCCGAATTTGTCGATCTGCGGGTGTCGCGCCGGATCAGCGACGATCCGCACCAGATTGCGCGCCTGTTGTCCGGCATCGACCTGGAAACGCTGGACGGCATCGCCCTGATGGCCCCCGAAAGCCCGCAGGTGCGCGACGCGACCGCCCGCCTGCGTGAACGCGGCGTGCAGGTGGTGCATTTTGGATCAGGTCCGCCCACCGGCCTTGATTTTGTCGGCGTGGACAACCGCGCAGCAGGGGCGACGGCGGGGCGCCTGATGGGCCGGTTCTGCCAGGGCCCGAACTGGCAAAAGGGGGGCGAAATCCTTGTCATCACCGAAACCATGAACGCCCGCGACAGCCTCGAACGGCGACAGGGTTTCGACCGCGTCCTGACCCGAGATTATCCCGGCCTGACCGCCCTGCCCTCGCTGGAAACCCACGGCGATCCGGCCCGCACCCGCGCCGTGGTCCGCACCGCCTGCGCGGGTCATCCCCAGATCATCGGCGCCTATGTGCTTTCGTCCGAATCCCGCCCCGCGCTGGAGGCCATCGCCGAGGCGGCAAGTCCCATGGACCTGACCATCATCGCGCATGAACGCACGCCGTTTTCCGAGGGCTGGCTGCTGGACGGGCGGCTGGATGCGGTGATCGCCCAGAACCCCGGGCATCTGGTGCGCAGCGCCATCCGGGTCTTGCGCGCCCGTTGCGACGACCGCGAGCCGATCGCCAGCCAAGAGGAAATCCGCATCGAGATTCTGCTGGCCGAAAACCTTGGCCGCCTGATCACCCCCTAAACGCGCACAGGGACTGTGCCGGTCTGCCGCTTGTGGCCAGACGGCAAATCCCTAGATAGGGTCAGCAAAACAAAAGGCCCGCCCCATGAAAAAGATCGGTTTTCTGTCCTTCGGCCACTGGAACCCGTCGTCCCAGTCCGGCACCCGTTCCGCCGCCGATGCCCTGCTGCAAACCATCGACCTCGCGCAAGCGACAGAAGACCTTGGCGCCGACGGCGCCTATGTCCGCGTGCACCACTTCGCGCGCCAGCTTGCCTCGCCCTTTCCGCTGCTGGCGGCTATCGGCGCCCGCACCAAACGCATCGAGATCGGCACCGCGGTCATCGACATGCGCTATGAAAACCCGCACTACATGGTGGAAGATGCCGCCTCGGCCGACCTGATCGCCGGGGGCCGCCTGCAACTGGGTCTGTCGCGCGGCTCGCCCGAACAGGTGATCGACGGCTGGCGTCACTTCGGCTTCGCGCCCGAAGACGGCAAGACCGACGCCGATATGGGCCGCCAACATGCCGAAACCTTCCTGACCCTCTTGGACGGCAAGGGCTTTGCCCAACCCAGCCCCCGCCCGATGTTCCCCAATCCGCCGGGCCTTCTGCGGCTGGAACCCCATTCCGAGGGGCTCAAGCACCGTATCTGGTGGGGGTCCGCCACCGATGCCACCGCCGTCTGGGCCGCAAAGCTGGGCATGAACTTGCAAAGTTCGACCCTGAAATTCGATGAAACCGGCGAGGCTCTGCACATCCAGCAAGCCAAACAGATCCGCGCCTACCGCGCCGCCTGGGATCAGGCGGGTCACAAACACGCGCCCCGCGTGTCGGTCAGCCGCAGCATCTTCCCGCTGATGAACGACATGGACCGCGCCTATTTCGGCTCCAGCCGCGCCGACCGCGACCAGATCGGCAACATCGACGAGCAAACCCGCGCCGTCTTCGGCCGCAGCTATGCGGGCGAGCCCGAGGCGCTGATCAAGGACCTGCAACAGGATCAGGCGATTGCCGAGGCGGATACATTGCTTCTGACGATACCGAACCAATTGGGCGTCGATTACAACGCCCATGTCATCGAAGCGGTCCTGACGGAAATCGCCCCGGCGCTTTGCTGGCGCTAACACTTGGCGCCATGGCCTGATGTCAGGGGTCTGGATCGATGTCGGTGGCTTTCTGCCAAGGCTATTTCCGGGGTCCAAGAAAGCCCCGGAAATCAGAAACCTGACCGCCGCCGGAACAAGTCCCGGACGCGATATCCAAGCATGGTTGACAGCGGCTCTCCCGCGAATTCGGCCGACCTGAATCTCATTCGATCTCGATGGAAATCACATGCCGGATCTCGGTCGATTTAAGCCCGATTGCGGACGGACAGCGCAAGGCAGGCAGCCAGGCAATGTCGAACAATTCCTCGACCACCCCTTCAATCCGCACCCATGCAACGCTATCGCCGCTAAGCGTATCCACCACCAGAAGTCCGGTTCTTGCCTCGGCATCATGCCTGCGGAACGCCGCGTCCAGTGCCAGTCCCTGAAACGTCCGGTTGGCACGAACACGGGACAGGCCGACAATTGCGTGGCGTCCGGCAAAAGTCAGGCCACGGGCAAACCCGGGGCAGAAACAAACCGGGTCGAACCGGCCGGTTTCAATGTCAATCGACCCAAGCTCGCCGGTGCCGGAATTGAGCAGCCACAGGCGGCCGCTCTGCAAGCGCGGCGAATGCGGCATTGACAACCCCTCGGCCACGATCCTGCCAGAGGGGACTTCAACGACCACGCCGCCATCGCCGCGCCGGTCGCGCCAGCCGTCCGATACGTCCGAGCGCGAGACACAGCTGACATAGCGCGGCTGCCCGGCCTCCATCGCCAGGCCGTTCAGATGGCAGCGGTCTTCGGCCGCCAGCCGGCTGATGAACGGGGGGCGCCACAGCGGGCGAAAACTGTGCCCAGCCGAGGTCGTCGCGATGCAGTTGAACTGCGTATTGGCAAAGATCGGCGCCCCCTCCGCGTCGATGGCAAGGTCGTGGATGTCCAGATCGCCGGTGATCCAGCTTTGATGCGGCGCAAAGATCGCGTCGTGGATGTCCTGGCGCTGCCCCTTCGGCAGGATGTTGTCGAATCGGTAAAGCTGCACTTGCGTTGCCAGCAGCAACGTCTGCCCATCTGCCGAAACACCCAGCCCCATCGCGCGGGGAAAGCTGCGCTCGAAGACCGAAAGCGACCCGTCGGGCTTCAGGCCCAGGAAGAAGACCTTCCCGGCCTGATAGGTGGTAAAGGCAATCGAGCCACCACGCGACGCGAGCCAATCATTGAACCCGCGCGACGTGGTCAGGGTGAAAGGTGCGGTGGAAGTCGCTACCATAAAATGCCTTTGCCCGGGGTTTTTCCTTCGCTTCAGTCTATCGTTCTTTTGGGGAATCAGGAAATGTTTTGGCAGATTTATTCGAAATCTGGGCCGGTACGAACACCCCAGGATTGAGAAATACTTTCGGGCGACTCGCGGCGTGGGGATTCAACGTCAGGTTGTATAGATTCAGGCGCGTATCGCCGTCCTGAATAGCATACCGGCGTTTTGAATCCCCGGCATCAGGGCTGCGGGACAAGTCCGCCGCGGGGAAAGGGAATGCCCGACCAGCAATCGCCTTGTGCGACAGAGCCGGGCGACGTCCCTTCATTGAAATAATTTCTTGTGTAGTCACGGAATTGTGGCATCATTGTTTCCAATTTGGAAATTCATTGAAGCGGCCGGTCCAGTCAAATGGATTGGCAGCGTTTAAATTGGTGGAGTTTCGTATGTACAGTTTGCCGCGCCTGCTTGACCTCTCCCCGCCGAATATTAACAACGCTTCGCAGACCAATGGTTTTGCAAACGAATTAGCCGTTTGGTTTGCCACTTTCTCAGGTGACGTCAACGGTGACGGGTTTGCGGATCCGGCGATTGGCAATCCGGACGCTGGCCCAAACGAATCGGCTTCCGGCTCGCGCTTTTTGTTCGCAGATGCCGCCGGGGGATCGGCCACATGCACGCTCTCGTCCCTGAACGGCACGAATAGCTTGCACTCCAACGGCACGGCGCCGTCCGATCTTCTCGGCGGCCCAGTCCTTCCGGCCAGCGATACGAACGGCGAGGAGTTTAGCGATCTGATCAACGGGACGCCGCACGCCAGCCCGGTCGGCTTTGCTTCTCTGGCGTCCGATGGGGTGTCCCGCCAGGCAAGCGTCTTCCCGGCCACGCTTGATCTTGCAACGCTGAACGGCACCAACGGCTTTCAGATCAGTGGCGAGTTTGCGGCTGCCCGCTTCGGCTTCACGCTCGCCTCGGCAGGGGATGTCAATGGCGACGGGTTTGATGATCTGATCATCGG
>JANLQT010000476.1:0-2363 GCA_031368035.1 Rhodobacterales bacterium
CATCCAGTCGCGCCCGATGCCGCGGTTGCCCTTGGCCCCCACCGCCTCGCCGTCTTCCGCCACATTGGCAGACAGGATCTGCACCGCGCAGAACAAGTTGTTCTCGCCGTCTTTCAACTCGGATTTGGTGGACACCGCGCAGCCCGACTGCGCTGCGGTGCGGGGCGAGATCTGCATCAGCCCGTAATACCCGCCCGGGCCAGAGGCCGCCGGGTTGAAGCTGCTTTCTTGTTTCGCGGTCAGGGCGACCAGCGCCGCCCAGAACGCCTGCCGGTCGGCCTGGGAGGCTTTGGCATAGCCGGGGCACCACAGGTCGATATCGGCCGGAACGCGGGAGGCCAGCGCCGCATCCTGGGCCTGCACCGCCAGCAAAGTCGCTTCGGTCCAGACAGCGGCTTCGGGGCGGGCGTCCCAGGGCATCGCGGGCAGACCGCCAGGAAAGCCGGGAACCGTGAAGGGAAGCTGGTCCAGCGTGCAGGCCGAAAGGCCAAGGCACAAAGCGGGGGCAAGAAGGGCAATCCGAAGGGTCAAAAGCCGGGCACCTGATCGTGGAACCTGTCGGGGAAAGCCTGTTCACGGCCCTGTGACAAGCCTTGGACCCCTTCCCCGCCCCAGCATCGGCGGGATTTCGCCGCGCTTTGGCTTGAAGGCGCGGCCCCAAGACCCTAAAGAAGCCAGGGTCAGACAGGAAAACCGCCATGCTCGATGTGACCTATGCCCTGCCCAAACCCAGGATCCTTTCCGGCGCGACCGGGGATTGGGAACTGGTGATCGGCATGGAAATCCACGCGCAGGTCGCCTCGAACGCCAAACTGTTCTCGGGCGCCTCGACCCAAGTTGGGTCCGAGCCGAACTCCAACGTGTCCTTTGTCGATTGCGCCATGCCGGGGATGCTGCCGGTGATCAACGAGTTTTGCGTGGAACAGGCGGTGCGGACCGGATTGGGGCTGAAGGCGGCGATCAATCTGACCTCGGCCTTTGACCGGAAGAACTATTTCTACCCCGACCTGCCGCAGGGCTATCAGATTTCTCAGCTTTATCACCCGATCGTCGGCGAGGGCGAGGTGTTGGTGGAACTGTCGCCGGGTGTGGCGCGGCTGGTGCGGATCGAGCGCATCCATCTGGAGCAGGACGCGGGGAAAAGCATCCACGACATGGACCCGGCGATGTCGTTTGTCGATTTCAACCGCACTGGCGTGGCGCTGATGGAAATCGTCTCGCGTCCCGATCTGCGCGGGCCCGAAGAAGCTGCGGCCTATGTCTCGAAGTTGCGGCAAATCCTGCGGTATCTGGGCACCTGCGACGGCAACATGCAGAACGGCAATCTGCGGGCCGACGTGAACGTGTCGGTCTGCAAGCCCGGCCAGTATGAGAAATATCAGGCCACGCAGGACTTTGCGCATCTGGGCACCCGCTGCGAGATCAAGAACATGAACTCGCTGCGGTTCATCCAGGCCGCCATTGATTTTGAAGCGCGCCGCCAGATCGGGATTCTGGAGGATGGCGGCAAGATCGTGCAGGAAACCCGGCTTTATGACCCCGACAAGGGCGAGACGCGGTCGATGCGGTCCAAGGAAGAAGCGCATGATTACCGCTATTTCCCCTGCCCCGATCTGTTGCCGTTGGAAATCGAACAGGCCTGGGTCGATGACATTGCCGCCACCATGCCGGAACTGCCCGACGCCAAGAAGGCGCGGTTCATGGCCGGGTTCGGCCTGACCGACTACGACGCCAATGTGCTGACGGCGGAACTGGACGCGGCGGGGTTCTTCGAGGCCATAGCGCAGGGCCGCGATGGCAAGATCGCGGCGAATTGGGTGATCAACGAATTGTTCGGCCGGCTGAACAAGGAAGGCCGCGCCATTGCGGCCAGTCCGGTTTCAGTGGGGCAGCTGGGCGGCATGCTGGATCTGCTTGGCAAGGGCGAGATCACGGGCAAGATGGCCAAGGACCTGTTCGAACTTCTGTGGACCGAAGGCGGCGATCCGGCCGAACTGGCGGCCAGGCACGGCATGAAGGCCGTCACCGACACCGGCGCCATCGAGGCGGCGCTGGACGCGCTGATCGCGGCCAATCCCGATCAGGTGGAAAAGGCCAAGGTCAATGCCAAGGTGGTGGGCTGGTTCACGGGACAGGTCCTGAAAGCCACCGGCGGCAAGGCCAATCCTGCGGTGGTTGGCCAGATGGTGGCGGCGAAGCTGGGGCTGTAACCCCGGGGATGCGGCGCTATTCGGCGCCGGTGAAATAGACCGCAATACCGCTCGCGCCCGTGCCGTTCACGGTGCCGGTCACATCGGTCGCGGTGCTGCGTACGCCGTTCACATCCGCGCCGGTAAATTCGCCCGTCACCGTGCCGCCGGTGA
>JANLQT010000480.1:0-1726 GCA_031368035.1 Rhodobacterales bacterium
CCACCGCAAAAGCTGTCGTCATCGGCGGCGGGATCATCGGCTGCTCGGTGGCCTATCACCTGGGCAAGCTGGGCTGGACCGATACGGTTCTGCTGGAGCGCAAGAAGCTGACTTCGGGCACGACGTTTCATGCGGCGGGACTGGTCGGGCAACTTCGGACATCTGCCAACATCACGCAATTGCTGGGATATTCGGTGGAACTTTACAAGCGGCTTGCCGAAGAAACCGGCCTGCAAACCGGCTGGAAGATGAACGGCGGCTTGCGACTGGCCTGCAACGCCGAGCGCTGGACCGAGGTGAAGCGGCAGGCCACCACCGCCCATTCCTTTGGGCTGGAGATGCATCTCTTGACCCCGAAAGAGGCGCAGGATCTGTGGCCGATCATGGAGATCAGCGATCTGGTCGGCGCGGCGTTCCTGCCGACGGATGGGCAGGCCAGCCCCTCGGACATCACGCAAAGCCTTGCCAAAGGCGCGCGGATGGCGGGGGTGAAGATCTTCGAGGATACGCCGGTAACGCGCATCCTGGTCGAGGCCGGCAAGATCACCGGCGTCGAAACCGCACAAGGCACGATCCACTGCGAAAAGGTGGTAATCTGCGCCGGACAATGGACGCGGACGCTCGCCGCGACCGTCGGCGTGAACGTCCCGCTCGTTTCGGTCGAGCATCAGTACATGATTACCGAACGCATCAATGGTATCCCTTCGTGTCTGCCGACCTTGCGCGACCCGGACCGGCTGACCTACTGGAAGGAAGAGGTCGGCGGTCTGGTCTGGGGCGGCTACGAGCCCAATCCCAAGCCCTGGGCGACCCAAGGCATCCCCGAGGGCTTCCATTTCGAAACCCTCACCCCCGACTGGGACCACTATGAACAGTTCATGGAAAACGCGATCTACCGCGTCCCCGCTTTGGCCACCGCCGGGGTCAAGCAACTGCTGAACGGCCCCGAAAGCTTCACCCCCGACGGCAATTTCATCCTCGGCGAGGCGCCCGAGTTGAAGAATTGCTTCATCGGCGCCGGCTTCAACGCCTTCGGCATCGCCTCGGGGGGCGGCGCGGGCATGGCGCTGGCCGAATGGGTCGCCATGGGTGCCGCGCCCTATGACCTGTGGCCGGTCGATATCCGCCGCTTCGGCGCGGTTCACCGCTCCTCCGATTGGGTGCGTACCCGCACGATGGAGGCTTACGGCAAGCATTACACCATCGCCTGGCCCAATGAAGAAATGCGCTCCGCCCGCCCCACCCGCCGCTCGCCGCTTTACGCGCATCTGACGGCGGCGGGGGCCTGTTTTGGTGAAAAACTGGGGTGGGAACGGCCGAACTGGTTCGCCCAAGGCGATGAAACCCCGGTGGACCGTTATTCCTATGGCCGCCCCGGTTGGTGGGACGCGGTCAAGCGCGAACACCACTCCGCGCGGAATGCTGCCGTGCTGATCGACCAATCCTCCTTCGCCAAGTTCACGCTGAAGGGGCCGGACGCGGCGAAAGCGCTGAACTGGATTGCGGCGGGGCAGGTGGACAAGCCGGTGGGCTCCCTCACCTATACCCAGATGCTGAACGACCGGGGCGGGATCGAGGCGGATGTGACCGTCGCCCGCGTGGCTGACGATGAATTCTACATCACCACCGGCACCGGTTTTGCGACGCATGATTTCCATTGGATCAACCGCAACCTGACCGGCGATTGCCAGCTGGTGGACGTCACCTCTGGCTCGGGCGTCCTGTC
>JANLQT010000499.1:0-17640 GCA_031368035.1 Rhodobacterales bacterium
CTGATCGAGCGCGCGTTCTGCCGACTGAAAGACTGGAGGCGCATCGCTACCCGCTACGACAAACTGGCCATCAACTTCCAGTCAGCTATCGAAATCGCCGCCTTCATTCTCTGGTGGACCTGAATGAGTCTCAACCCTAAGCCGTGCGATCCACGCGGGCAAAACCAAGGCTGACCCGAAGGCCGGGGTGGGCATCGCTGAGCGACAGGGCCGCGTCATGCACCTCGGCCACCGCCTTCACCAGCGCAAGGCCAAGACCGGAGCCTTCGGTGGTGCGGCTTTGCTCCAGTCGGTACAGACGGCGCAGGACCTTGTCGCGCTCGGCCGCGGGGATGCCGGGGCCGGTGTCGCGGATGCTGGCTTCAGCGAGGCGGTCGTCGGCAGTCACCTCGCAGGCGATCTTCGTGCCGGGCGGGCAGTGGCGCAGGGCGTTTTCGATCAGGTTGGCGAAGGCTTGGGTCAGCAAGTCCTTGTCGCCCTCGATGAAGGCCGGGGCAGGGGGGGTCTGGCAGGTCAATGTCATGCCGGCATCCTCGGCCACTTCGGCATAAACCTCGGCCACGGACTGCACCAACGCGGACAGGTCGAGTCGGGTGAACTTCTGGCGCGCCGTGCCAGCCTCGATCTGGGCGATGCGCAGCAGGGCGGAAAAGGTCTGGCTGATGGCGTCACTTTCGGCCAAAGCGGCGGAAAGGTCGGCGGCGGTGGGCAGGCCCTTCGCCTCGGCTTCGGCGGCGGCCTCGATGCGGATGCGCAGGCGGTTCAGCGGCGTGCGCAGGTCATGGGCGATGTCGGCGCTGACCTGGCGCATTGCGTCCACCAGCCCTTCCAGCCGTGCCAAGGCGCGGTTGATCGCGCGAAAGATCTGGTCAAGGTCGTCCCCTTTTGCCGAGACGGACAGCCGCGCGGAAAGTTCCCCCTGCGCGACCCGGTGCAGCGTCACTTCGACGGCGTTGATGCGGGCCTGAATGCGGGCGGCAATCAAGGCGCCCGCGCCGATGGCGATGATCAGCACGCCAAGGGCGGACCAGCCAAAGGCACCCCGGCTGATCTCGGCAAGGTCATCTAGGTCGGCATCGGTCAGGCCAACCACGATGGAATAGCCGCCGACGGTGCTTGCGAAGACGCGGTACGGATAGTCGGTTGCGACATGCAGGCTGGCGGCCTCGACCGTCGACCAGCCGGGTTTGAACCACATGTCCGGGATGCTGGACGCCAGCACGGTGCCATCTGGCCCGCGCAGCAGATAGACGGTGGAGCGATCCGGGCTGGCCTTGATCCGGGTGGTGACCGCCTCGATCAGGTCGGTTTGATCGCCGGACAGCGTGGTTTCCTGCAAAGCGGTGAATATTTCCGTCACGCGGGCGTCCTGGCGGGTCACCAGCTGATGGCGCAGCAGGCTGTAGCCGATGGTCGAGGCCAGAACGAGCGAGGTCAGCACGAACAGCGTCACCCCCATCGCCAGCCGGAACGCCGTACGGCGCAGAAGGTCAGCGGGGCGCATGCAGCATGTATCCGGCGTTCTTGACAGTTTGCAGCAGCGGGACAGCGAAGGGCTTGTCGATCTTGGCGCGCAGTCGGCTGATATGGGTTTCGACCACGGATGTCTTTGGATCGAAATGGAAATCCCAGACCCGTTCCAACAGCATGGTGCGGGTCACGACCCGGCCGGCGTTGCGCATCAGCACTTCCAGCAGGGTGAATTCCTTCGGCAACAGGTCAATCGCCTGGCCCCCGCGCCGGGCCTGCCTGCGCATCATGTCCAGTTCCAGATCGGCCACCCGCAGCACGGTCTGCACCTCTTGCGCCGGCGGCCTGCGGGCCAGCGCGTTCACCCGCGCCAGAAGTTCGGCAAAGGCGAAGGGTTTGGTCAGGTAATCGTCGCCCCCGGCCTCCAGCCCCTCGACCCGGTCGTCGATGCTGCCAAGCGCGGTCAGGAACAGCACCGGCGCCCGCGCCCCGGCGGCCCGCAAGGCCCGCACCAGCGACAGCCCGTCGAGCCCCGGCAGCATCCGGTCCACCACCAGCACGTCATAGCTTTCCCGCGTGGCCTGAAACAGCCCGTCCCGGCCATCGGCCAGCACGTCGCAGACATGCCCCGCCTCAGTCAGCCCGCGCGCGACATAGGCGGATACCGCGGGGTCGTCTTCTATCACGAGCAGGCGCATCGGCAGCTTTCCGCTTTGGGATCAGGGGCTTTCAACATGACATGGGGCGATAGCAGCTTTCTTTCAGCCAACTTACATATTTGTAAGGCCGCTGACAGCTGCTGGTAAGGGGTCCGCCTTATCAGACAGTCCTTGGCGGGATGCGGCGGCGGGATGCGGCGCGCCCCGAGCAAACTGGAGCCTCCCCCGTCCTACTTCCCCCATCCTGCCTTACCCGTCCTAACCGGAGACCAAAATGAAACAAATCCTGCTGGCCACAGCCATGATCCTTGCCCCTGTCGGCGCGTTCACGGCTTTCCAGATGACCTTCGTCGGGTCCGCGCAAGCGGACGCCTCGCTGGGCGATCTGTCGCCGATGAAAGCCATCATCGCCGATGTGCAGAAAATTGCCGCAACCGGCGATTTTGCCGCCGCCGCAACCCGCATCACCGATTTCGAGACGATGTGGGACGACAATGCAGCGGGCATGCGCACGCTGAACCCCGCCGCTTGGGACAATATCGACGGTGCCGCCGACAAAGCCCTGAAAAGCGTGCGCGCCAGTGCGCCCAAGGCCGATGCCGTGACCCCGGCGCTGGCGGCGCTGATGGCGGCGCTGACCGATCCGTCCAAGCCTGCGAACTGAGGGGGCTCGCATGACAACCACCGCATTTGCCCCGCTCACCTCCACTGTCGATCCTCATGCAAGCGTCCCCAACCGGGTGCCGAAGATCACTGCCGACTTCTGGCTGATCAAGCTGATGGCCGTCACCATGGGCGAGACCGCCGCCGATTACCTGAACGTCAACCTTGGCATCGGTCTGACCAATACCTCGCTGATCATGACCGCCGTGCTGATCGGCGCCTTGGTCCTGCAATTCCGCCAGAAACGCTATGTGCCGTGGACCTATTGGCTGGCTGTCGTGCTGATCTCGATCGTCGGAACGCTTGTCACCGACAATCTGGTCGACAATTTCGGCGTGCCCTTGATGGTGACGACGGTGCTGTTCACCGCCGCCTTGGCCGCGACCTTCGCGCTTTGGTATACTGCGGAAGGCACTCTCTCGATCCATTCCATCAAGACCACCCGGCGCGAGGCGTGGTATTGGCTGGCGATCCTGTTCACTTTCGCGCTTGGCACGGCGGCGGGCGATCTGGTGGCCGAGAAGTTCGGGCTTGGCTATCTGTCCACCGGCATCCTGTTCGGGATGATCATCGGCTCGCTGACGTTTGGGTATTATTTCCTGGGGCTGGATGCGATTCTGGGCTTCTGGCTGGCCTATATCTTCACCCGGCCCCTGGGCGCGTCATTCGGCGATCTTCTGTCGCAGGACAAGACCTATGGCGGCTTCGGTTTTGGCACCGTGATCACCAGCGCGCTGTTTCTGGGCGCGATCATCGCCATCGTCGCCTACATGACGCTCACCCATGACGGAGACGAGACGGCTGTCGAGGGTTGACGGCAGAGTCTGCGTCCCGGACCGGCGAGGGCAACTCCCCCGCCGGTTTTCTCAATCGTAAAGCTTTCCCGGCCCGAAAGCGCTGCTGCGACACATCAGGAGCAGAATTTGGTGATCCAAGCCGCCGTTCGCCGTGAAGACTGGCATTATGCCCCGCACAAGGGGCTTTCCAAAGTGCCGCAGATCACCGCACTTTTCTGGATCGTCAAAATACTGACGACCGGCATGGGCGAGACAACCTCGGACTTTCTGGTCCATCAGCTCGACCCACCCCTCGCCGTCGCCCTTGGCTTCGTGATCTTTGTGGTGGCGATGGTCGCGCAATTCATGGTTCCGAGGTGCAACGCCTGGGTCTACTGGCTCGCCGTGGTCAGCGTCAGCATCTTTGGCACCATGGCCGCCGATGTGCTGCACGTCGGGCTTGGGATCGCCTATGTCATCTCGACGATCTTCTTCTCGGCCGCGCTCGCGGTGATCTTCGCGGTCTGGTACCGCAGCGAGGGAACCCTTTCGATCCACAGCATCACCGCCCGGCGGCGGGAGGCCTTCTACTGGGCGGCGGTGCTGGCCACCTTCGCCCTTGGCACGGCGGCGGGGGACATGGCGGCGACCAGCCTCGGGCTTGGCTATTTGGGCGCGGGCGTCCTGTTTGCCGGTGTCATCCTCGTGCCTGCGCTGGCCTATTGGCGCTTTGGCCTGCCGGAAATCCCGGCATTCTGGTTCGCTTACATCATGACGCGCCCGCTTGGCGCTTCATTTGCCGATTGGATGGGGGTCAGCCACGCAAGAAGCGGTCTGGATTGGGGCACGGGCCCGGTCAGTCTTGGGCTGGCCGCGCTGATCTTTGGTTTCGTCTGGATCATCGCGCGCAAAGAAACGCTGGCATGACGGGACCAGACTGGCGTGCCGCAGTCCTCGCCACTTAAGCTTGCTGACCTGAACAAAGCGAAAGGCGATCTTGCTCTTCGCGGGTTCCCGTCCGGATGACGTGCCGGGACAAAGGCGTCTGGCAGCCCTGCGTCTCCTTCTTGCTGACAACGCCTTTGCGAGAAGACTGCGGCGAAAAGCGCGTGAAATGACGGGCCGACCTTTGGTTTTGTGACGTAGCCCGCCGAAGGTTCTCCTGAACTTGGAGAAACAAGTGCGCGCGATCTAACCTGCCGCCGGCGCGGCGTTGGCCGCGCGGCAAACCAGCGTCGGCGAGGCCAGTTCCATATCGATGATCTGCGTCACATCCGCCGACGGGATCGCCCCGACGAACGCGGTGCGGCCAATGACCGTGGACGGCGTGCCGTAGAACCCGAACAGCTTTGCCAGTGCCCTGGACCTTTCCAGCGCCGTCGCGATCCTGGGCGTTTGCATGTCTGCGACCAAGCGCTGCCCGTCCAGGCCCACGGACTCGGCCATGCTGACCACATAGGTCAAATCCGTCACCATTTGGGCGCGCATCAGCCGGTCATGCAGGACGGTGTAGCCGCCTTGTAGGTCGGCGGCCAGGACCGCCTTGCTGGCGATGGTCGAGGCCGCCCCGAGCAGGGGCAACTCGTGGCGGATGATGCGCAGGGTGCCGGGATGTTTGGCGTCGTAGTCTGCAAGGGTGGCGTTCAGGACGCGGCAGTTGGGGCAGTTGAAGTCTGAAAAGAATGCGACGGGCAGGCGGGGGTCGGCCTTGGTGCCGAACAGCGCAGCGCAGGGGTTGGCTGCGACTTCGGCCCTCAGTTCCTGCTCGGATGCAGGCGCGGGTTTGGAGGCATCCAGCCCGGTCAGAAGGGAGCCAGCCCCGGACACTGTGCCGGAAGCCTCCAGCATGCGGAACGGCGCCAGGTCCGGCAGGTCACGGAAAGTGAGGCTGGAGCCCCCGCTGACAAGAAGCCGGGGAGCCCCGATGATCCAAGCGGCAACGAGCCCGGCGCCGCCCGCAAGTAGGGCACGGCGGCGCCATGTGCTCTCGGGCGCTGTCACAAGGCCACGCGGCGCAGGCGCAGGGCGTTGGAGATGACGGACACCGACGACAGGCTCATCGCGGCGGCTGCGATCATTGGCGAAAGAAGCGTGCCGGTCAGCGGGTAAAGCACCCCGGCGGCGACCGGAACGCCCACCACGTTGTAGGCGAAGGCGAAGAACAGGTTCTGCCGGATGTTGCGGATCGTCGCCTTGGCCAGCTTGCGCGCCCGGACGATGCCCATCAGATCGCCGCCAAGCAGGGTGATCCCGGCGCTTTCCATTGCCACATCGGCCCCGGTGCCCATGGCGATGCCGACGTCGGCTGCGGCCAGCGCGGGGGCGTCGTTCACGCCATCCCCGGCCATCGCGACATGGTGGCCCTTGGCGCGCAACTCGTCGATCAGGGTCTTCTTGTCAGCGGGAAGGACGCCTGCGCGCACCTCGTCGATGCCCAGCTTGGCCGCAACAGCGTCGGCGGTGCGTTGGTTGTCGCCGGTTGCCATGATCACCCGCAGACCCAGCGCGTGGAGGGCGCGGATCGCCTCGGCGGTGGTGGCTTTGATCGGGTCGGCCACGGCGACGATCCCGGCCAGTTGGCCATCGACGGCCACGAACATCGCGGTCTTGCCATCGGCGCGCAACGTGTTGGCGGTGGCGTCGGCAGCGGTCACGTCCAGCGCCATCTGTTGCATCATGGCGGCATTGCCCAAGGCCACGGCTTGCCCCGAAACCGTCCCGCGTACACCCTTGCCGGTGACGGCGGCAAAGTCAGTCACCTTGGCGAGCGTGATGCCCTTGGCTTTCGCGCCGTCCACAATCGCCTCGGCCAAGGGATGCTCTGACCCCAGTTCCAGCGCCGCCGCCAGACCCAGGATCACATCGCCGGTCAGCGCCCCAAGGCTGATCGTATCCGTCAGGCGCGGGCGGCCTTCGGTCAGGGTCCCGGTCTTGTCCACGATCAGGGTATCGACCGAGGCCATCCGCTCCAGCGCCTCGGCGTCCTTGACCAGCACCCCCGCCTGCGCGCCCCGACCGGCGGCGGTGGTGATTGAAATTGGCGTGGCAAGGCCAAGCGCGCAGGGGCAGGCGATGATCAGGACCGAGACGGCAGCGGCGAAGGCAAACACCAGCGCCGGGGTCGGGCCGAAGATCAGCCAGAACGCGAAGGCCAGCAGCGCCACCGCGACCACGGTCGGCACGAAGATTGCCGAAACCCGGTCTGCCAGCCCTTGGATCGGCGCTTTGGAGCGGCGGGCACCCGCGACCATCGCCACGATCTGCGACAGGACGGTGTCGGCCCCGACCTTGCCCGCCTCAATGACCAGCGTGCCGTTCTTGTTGATCGTGGCCCCGGTGACCGTGTCGCCCGGCCCCTTCTCGACCGGCAAAGGCTCGCCGGTGATCATGCTTTCGTCGATGGAGGTGCTGCCTTCGATCACATGACCGTCCACCGGCACCGCATCGCCGGGACGCAGGCGCAGGTGGTCGCCGACCATGATGTTTTCGAGCGGCGCATCGTATTCGGTGCCATCGGGCAAGATGCGCCGCGCGGTTTTCGGCGCGAGCTTCAAAAGCGCCTTGATCGCGTCGCCGGTGCGTTCGCGGGCGCGCAGTTCCAGCACCTGGCCGACGAAGACCAGTGCCACAATGACCACCGCCGCCTCGTAATAGGTGCCGACCATGCCGCCCATCCGGTACGCCTCGGGGAAGACCTGGGGCAGGAAGGTCGCTATCAGCGAGTAAAGATAGGCCGCGCCAACCCCCAGCGAGATCAGGGTCCACATGTTGGGTGAGCGGTTCAAGACAGACTCCCACCCGCGCCGGAAGAACGGCAGCGCCGCCCACAGGACGATGGGCGTGGCCAGCACGAACTCGACGTAGGGCGCGCGGGCCATGCCGATCCAGTCGCGCAGCGGCAGTCCGATATAGCTGCCCATGGTCATCAGCAGCAGGGGCACCGCCGCCGCCGCGCTGATCCACATCCGCCGCGTGAAATCGGCCAGTTCGGGACTGGGCGCGTCCGAGGGCAGCACCGGCTCCAGTGCCATGCCGCAAATTGGGCAGCTGCCCGGCGCGTCGCGGATGATCTCGGGGTGCATCGGGCAGGTGTATGTCGCGGCGGCCTGCACAACTTTGCCGCGCTTCTTGGCATTGCCAGAGGCGTAAAAGTAGGGGTCCGCGCCGAACTTGGTCTGACATTTCTCGGAACAGAAGTAGTAGGCCGCGCCGCCGAAGTCGGCTTTGCGGCGATCCGCGGTCAAGGTGACGGTCATGCCGCAGACCGGGTCGATGGCGGTGGGCAGATTTTCGGCTGGCGCAGCGGGTTCCATCGGCATCCCGGCATGGCCCTGCATCTTGGAATGATCGTGATCTGGCATGGGAAACCCTTCTGGTTCAGTCTATGGCGGTGGTGGTCGCGGGGGGCAGGCTTTAGCGCCGGGCATCCGCCTTCTTTTCAAACCCTTTGCCAAGGCTGGAGGTTTTTCGTCTTGCGCCGGTGCCCGAGTCCTCGCCCAGCGAGGTCAGGATCGGGCAATCGGGCCGGCCATCGCCGTGGCAGTTGTGGGCCAGATGGCTGAGAGTCGTGACCATTTCCTGCAACTCGCGCATCTTCTTTTGCAGGTCGGCGATGTGGTCGGTGGCGATGCGTTTCACATCGGAACTGGCCCGGCTGCGGTCGCGCCAAAGGGCGAGCAGGTCTTCGATCTGTTTGACGGTGAAGCCAAGATCGCGGGCGCGGCGGATGAAGCGCAGGGTCTGGATGTCGTTGTCGGCATAGACCCGGTAGCCCGATTGCGTGCGCGAAGCCGGGCGGATCAGCCCGGTTTCCTCGTAGTAGCGGATCATCTTGGCCGAGACGCCGGTGGTCTCGGAGGCTTCACCGATATTCATGGGAATCCCTTTTTGGCGGGTTGCGCGCCCCTTGCGCGGCTGGACCCTCGTTCGATCCATGGGCGCAAGGGGCGGCGGTAAGGCGTTTCAAGACGGGGTGAACCCGGCCTCGACGATGGCACCTTTGACCTTGGCTTCGCTGGCGGCGGTTTTCACCTGCACGCGAAACATGCCCAGGTCGAAGTTCAGTTCAGCACCCGGATCGACGGACTTGACCGCCATGGTCACGGCACTGGCGCACCCGCCACAGGTCATGTCGGGAATGGTCAGATCAAGCATGGTCTTCCTTTCGGATCGGTTGAGGGAAGCGTCACTGATCCCACATGGGGCTTCCCATCATGTCAAGGTCAAGAGGTGTTTTTGATGTCCGGGATCGGGAATGATGCAAGTCCGAACCTTGTCCTTACGCCCTGTCGATCCTAGTTTATGTGGATGAGAAGCCTGCGCGCCCTAACATCGTTGTCCCTGGCCCTGCGCGGGTTGATTTTGATCGCCGTGCTGGCCATCGCGCCGCTGTACGAAACAGCGCATGCCATGACCGAGACGGCGGGGGCGATGGACGCAATGCCGCACATGGCGGCGCATGACATGTCAGGCGCCTCCATGGCGAACCCGGTGCCCGCGTCCCACGCCGCCGCCTGCCGCATTCTGTGCTTTGGCTGGGTGGAGACGTTGGTTCCCGCGCGTCTTGAAGGGCCGGTTTCCGAGATCGCCTTGATCCCGCTCGCCCCAGCCTCACCGTTGCTGCACGGCATCGTGCCAGTGCCGAACGGCCATCCCCCCAAACGCGCAAGCTTCGTCTGAGCCAAGGCCGCATCTGCGGCATCCCTCATGCATGGCCCTTTCGGGCCGAACGGAGCCTATGATGACCCAATCCATGAACCGCCGCAGCTTTCTTGCGGCCTCTGCTGCCCTGGTCGCCGCGACCAGTCTTCCCCGCCTGGCATTTGCCCAAAGCACGCCCCTGACACTAAGTGCCACCCGGCGCACCCTGGACATTGATGGCCGCGCCGCCTCGGTTTACGGGCTGGTGAACGGCAGCGGCGGCACCGGGCTGATACTGGACCCGGGCCAGCGATTGGCAGTGGACCTGACCAATGCGCTGGATGTGGAGACGCTGATCCACTGGCACGGCCAGATTCCGCCGAACGCCCAGGACGGCGTGCCGGGGATGCCCGCGCCGCTGCTGAAACCCGGCGAGACCCGCAACTATGACTTCGCGCCCAGACCCGGAACGCATTGGATGCACAGCCACGTGCCCTTGCAGGAAATGGCGCTGCTGGCCGCGCCGCTGATCGTACGGAGCGAGGCGGATGCGAAGGCGGACCGGCAGGAGGTCGTCATGCTGCTGCACGATTTCTCGTTCAAGACCCCCGAAGAGGTGATGGCCGAGATCACCGGTGGCGCTGCGATGGGTGGCGCTGCAATGGGCGGCATGGATATGGGCGGGATGGATATGGGCAGCGATGCCGGGGGCGGGAAGGGCATGTCTGGCATGAAGGGCATGATGGGGATGTCCGGGATGAAAGGCATGTCTGGCATGTCCGGCATGGCGATGGATCTGAACGACTATGATTTCGACGCTTACCTGACCAATGACCGCACCTTGAACGACCCCGAGGTTGTCACTGTCGAGCCCGGGGGCCGGGTTCGGCTGCGGGTGATCAACGGCTCTGCGGCCACGGTCTACTGGATCGACACTGGCGATACCCAGGCCCGGCTGATCGCGGTCGACGGCCATGATGTGCAGCCCATGCCCGGCGCACGCTTTGGGCTTGCGATGGGGCAGCGGCTGGACATCGAGGTGGACCTGCCCGGCAGCGGGGCTTTCCCGATCCTCGCCCGGCGCGAAGGCGCGCGCGAGCGGACCGGGCTGGTGCTTGCCACGCCGGGCGCGAAGGTGCCGCGCCTCGCCGCCTTGTCGGACACGGCGGCGCCCGCCTTTGATACCGACCTCGGTCAGGAAGCGTCGCTGCGTGCCGCGGTGCCGCTTGCCGAAAGGTCAGCGACGAATACGCCGGTGCTGACGCTGGCGGGCGCCATGCAGCCCTATGTCTGGACCATCAATGGTCAGACCTGGGCGACCCACCAGCCTGTCCTCGCCACGTCGGGAGAGCGGGTTGAGATCACCATCCAGAACATGTCGATGATGGGCCATCCGATGCACTTGCACGGGCATTCCTTTCAGGTGGTCGATACCGGGTCGGGCCGCTTCGCCGGTGCTTTGCGCGATACCGTCTTCATACCGCCGATGGGTATCGTCACCGTCGCGCTGGATGCGGGCGAGGCGGCGTCCTGGATGCTGCACTGCCACCACATGCCGCATCTGGCGAGCGGCATGATGACCGAGTTCCTGGTCGGCGCCTGACCCCGGGCCCGACAACGCCCCGCTGGGACGGAAAACGCCGAGAGCAGCACAAGCCTGCTCTCGGTGCCCGGTTCAGACCTGTGACAGCGATGTGCCACTTTGAAGCGGGCTGGCCACTGTTGGTTTTGAGGAGGCCGACTGGAAACCGGTCCACCGCTTTTGCGCGCCGGGGCAGGGCGGCAACGGATGATCCTGTCCCCCGGTCCCCGAAAAATCCTTCGCGCACTGAATGTCAGCGCCCCGGTAGGCCTGATGGGCGCCGGCGCGGGGTTCCGGCCTCTCGCCGTTGTCGGCCTTGCGGGTTCCGATCCAAACTTGGGTCTCAGGGCAGAAGGCAAATCAGGCGCCTCTTGGGGTGGGCGGGGGCGGCCCGTTTAACCTGAGGGCGCGCGTGCCGGCTTCTGGCCGGGATCACCTTAGCGCAGCATCAGATCCGGCAGGCAGACAGAGCCGGTCAGCGGCACGGCGGCTTTGGTCTGGCCAGCGGCGGAGGTGACGAGGATTTCAATCTCGGCGCCGTCCGCAGTCAGCCCGTCGATGCGGAAATCGCCGAACGTGTCCGTCACGGCCTGACCGATCAGCGCGCCGGCCTTTGTCACCGTTACCTTGGCCCCTTCCACCACATCGACCACGCCCGCAGTGGTGCACAGCACCGATCCCGCGACGAAGTCCTTGGTGATCCGGTGCAGGTTGCGATACCAGATGCGCGGTTTGGTGCCTTTTTCGGGGGCGATCACCTCCAGCGCCTCGGCCTTGGCGCGGGCGGCCATGGCGTCGTCGCTGATCTTCACCGCGACCAGCGCCTCGGTCGGGCAGGCGTGGCTGGCGCGCGGTTCCTTCCAGCCCTGATCCAGCAAATGCGCGTCAAAGGTCCAGGCTTGCGGCACATTTTCTTCGGCGTTCCACGAGATATGGCCGTAAGGGCAGGCGGCGACCAGGTCCTGGCGGCCCTTTGCCGCCACTGGGTCGATCACCACGATGCCGTCGGCGCGCTTCCTGATCGCACCGCCCGAGGCCTTGATGCAGGGCGCGTCGTCGCAGTGGTTGCACATTGTCACAAGATAGTTGGCGTCGGTCAGATGGCCGCTGCCCCGGGTGCGCCTGGTGATCTTGATCCACTCCGCACCGTGTTTGGGCATGGGGGCGGCGTAACCGGCAAAGCCCTGACCCACATGTTCGTCCTTGTTGGTCAAGACGCAGTTCTGGCAGTTCTCGCACAGGGCCACATCGACGATCAGGTTCCATTTGTCCGTCATGGCGTTCTCCTTCATTCCGCAGCCATGGGAAAGACCGCGGTGTCGGTCCATTTCTCGATCTCGACAAGGCAGGAGTTCACGCCCTGACCCGAGGTGTGCAGGACTTGAAAGCGTGCCGGGGTCAGGATGTTGACGCAGCCACCGCGGTCGATCAGCCCATAGGTCGGGTGCTGGACGAAATCGAAATTCGCCGCGCTTTCAAACGCCTTGCAGACGCCGTTGGTGGTCATGGTGGACACATCGGCGGCGCAGATCACCGAGCCGCGTTCGTTGTGGACCCGCACAAGGTCATGGTGCGCGATGCCTCGCGCGGCGGCGTCGTCCGCATTGATGCGCATGACCCAATAGGCATAGCCGCCCACGGTGATGCGGTGATCCTCGATGTCGTTGATCGTGGAATCCTTGCCGTCGTTGAAGCTGTGGAAGGAATAGCGCGAATGGGTCGAAATCATTTGCAGCGGGTATTTGACGGCGCCGGCGGTTCCCGGACCCTCCCACTGGCGAATATAGCGGTTCAGGACCGGACGTTCAGGGTTCTCGCCTTCCAGTTCGGCCAGGCGGCGCAGGGAGTTGGGCAGGAATTCGATCTTGCCGGATTGGGTCTCCAAGCCCGACAGGAACTGGCCGCCGAATTGGGCGGGCAGGGGCATGGGTTCGGGAATATCCTTGGGCGTGCCATTGGCGAACCAGCGATAGGCGACGGCGGTGCGCTGGCCTTCGGGTTCGGGGGCGATGACATAGTAGCCCTTCTTGGCGAAGTCTTTCCACGACACCCGCGTCGGCAGGTCCGAGGCGTCGAACACCCGTTTGACCCAGTCCAGCTCCCAACACGCTTCGGAGAACAGGATGCCGCGACCGAGTTTGCAGAGCAGCTCGTGGAAGATGCGGTAGTCGGATTTGCTCTCGCCCAACGGCTCGATGCATTTGTGCTGCAGGACGGCCATCCGGTGGTTCACCTGATCGGTGTTGTGGTGGATGTAGCCGCCGGAATTGGCCTGTTCGGAGATGTCCCAGCGTTCATAGCTGGTGCAGGCGGGCAGGATGATGTCGGCGAACTGCGCGTCGCTTTCGTTCCAGATCGCCTGATTGACCACGCATTCGATCGACGGGTCGCGGTACATCGCCACCAGCCGCTCGGACTGCGACATGGTGCCGAAACCCGAGGTGCCATAGCGGTAGATCATGTGGATCTTGGAATAACCGGGCTTGGGGTATTGGAACGGCGTCATCTGGCGTTCCATCTCGAAGCCGTCCCACAGATAGCCCTCGGCCTTGCCTTGGGTGATCGCCTCGGGCAGGGCGAGGCGGGGGACCATCTGGCTGACCGGGTTCATCGACAGGACGACCGGCATGCGCTGATAGTTGTTGGCGGCGGCGGCGGTATGGGCCAACTCGCCCGAGATGCCGCCCTCGGCATAGCCGGGGAACCAGAAGTTATGGTCCTGCGGCGTGCCCATTTGCAGGTTGCCAAAGTTGACGCCGGGTTTGCCAAGGCCCTGCATCGCCATCAGAAGGATCATGTTGCGCGCCCATTGCGACCCTGAGGCGCTGCGGACCGCGCCGCCGAGGCCGTGGCCAAGGCCGCCCGCCGACAGGTAGGTTTTCTTCTTGCCCCAGGCGCGGGCAAGCGCGCGGCAGACGTGCGGGGGCACGCCGGTTTCGGCTTCTTGCCATTCCGGCGTTTTGTCCACGCCGTCGGTCTGGCCCAGAAGATAGGCCTTCCAGGCCTCGAAATCGGTGGTGCGGGTGGCGACATATTCGGCGTCGTAGAGACCCTCTTTCACCCAGACGTTCATGATTCCATGGGCCAGCGCCGAGTCGGTGCCCGGTTTGATGGGAATCCAGCGCCCGCCGTAAAGCTGCGCGGTGGGGTTCAGGTTGGGGTCGATGTGGACGAACTCGATCCCGGCATCCTTGGCCCAGAACCGGCGCTGGGTGCCGTCAAAACCGGCGGCGTAACCGTTGGTGGATTCTGGGTCTGACGACCAGAACACCATCATCTCGGCATTTTGCAGCGCGTCTTCCACGGTGGAATAAAAGGACGGTATGCCGACCCGCATCGAACTTCCGTAATGGTGGGTCGCGCCCCAATACCAGCCTTCCCAACTGTCGGGGTTGTGGTGGACGCGGGTAAAGCCCAGCAGGTTGGCAAACCGCAGCATCGAGGACAGGTAGTAGCCGACATTGCCCCATTGGTGATGCGAGCAATGCCACAGCGCCATGGCGCCCGGCCCGTGGGTGCGGTTCTGGCGTTCAACTTCGCTGGCGACCAGCGTCAGAGCCTCGTCCCAGGAAATGCGGACGTAGCCAGATTTGCCCCGGTTCTGCGGATTGCGCTCGCCGTTCGGATCCCAATCCACGCGCTTCATCGGATACATCAGGCGCTTGTCGGAATAGATCTGGCTTTTGGCGTTCAGCGTGTGGGGATTGCCGATGGCGCGGCGGCGCGGGGAATAGGTCTTGCCGCGTGCCTTGATGGTGAAACTCGCCGCGTCGGTTGCATCAAGGTCGATGGGGGTGATGCGGACGATCTTGCCGTCTTTCACATAGACAAAGGTCACGCCGCCGTTGTCGTTGTGGGTGAGCCGGGTGGTGCCGTCGGGCATCTTGGTGCCGAACTCGGTCCCCAACATGCCCATGTTGTTGACCATCTCGTGGAACCACTGGACGAGGTGGTCCGGCCCGATCTGCAACACCGCGAAGTTCTTGGCGGCGTGGATGACCTCGTGCCGGTCGGGTGGCATCTTCAGCAGTTTCAGCGCAGTCGCGACGTCCTTGAACAGCACGCGCACATCGACCTTGGGCAGGATTTCCGCCTTGGTGGTGATCTTGCCGCCTTCGAACCGATACCAGCGGCCGACAAGGCCATCCATGGTCTGGATCTGGATCACCGCGCTGTGCCGTTTCAGGGCTTCGGCCTGAACGGGGTATTTCTTGGCCGACCGCTTCAGAAGGATCGGCAGCATGTACAGCATGGTTCGAAGCAGCATCTCGTTCATGGACCGGGTCCTTCTGTCTGGGGACGGGCGGCCTGCCGCGTCGTGCAGGCCACCAGGTGGGGTCAGGCCTTCTTGGCCTCGAACTGATCGGCTTCGTAATTGTGCAGGAAATCCTTGGGCAGGTCGGGGCCCCAGACATAGATCCCGTCCTCGGGCGGCTGATCCTTCGCCTCCCAATCGTGGTCCAGGCCGATATAGTCGATGTCGGCAGAATATTCTGACCAACTGCCCCAGGGGTCCTGCATGTAGTGGAAGTAGTTGGACCCAAGGACATGCCGCCCCAGACCCCAGCCCTTGGCATAGCCGCGCTCGGCCATCTGCATCGCGCCAAGGCCGATGCCGTTGATCGACCCCATGTCCCAGGACAGGTGGTGCAACCCCGGTGGGCGCCCACCCGAGGTGACGAAGGCGATCATGTGGTGGTCTGACCCGTGGATGCCATGCATGAAGGCGATGATATCGCCGGTGCGGTCTGACAGGCGCATGCCAAGGACGCGGGCATAGAACTCGATCGCATCCGGGATGGACGGCACGAACAGCAGCAGGTGGGCAAAGCGCAGCGGGCGCACTTCGGGCTTCACGCGACGCCCGAACGAGCCCACGACATTGCCGGGCTTGGAGGTGTCCATGGCGCCGAAATCGACCTTGGCATCGGGCGAGGTCTTTTCTGCCACCTTGATCTCGACCAGAAAGCCATGCGGGTCGATGAACCAGATGCCGTTGGATTCGGTGCCCGCTGGCGCATCCAGCAGGCGGATGCCCTGAGCTTCGATCCGTTTCTTCATCGGCTCGAAATCTTCTTCGAACACCGCGAAGGACAAAACGTTCATCTTCTTTTGCAGCCCCTCGGACAGGATGCCCCAGCGGTGGGCGTTGCCATGAGTGTAAAGGCCAAGGGTGTTGCCTTCCTCGCGCACGTCCAGACCGAAGGCGGTGTAGAAATTCTCGGCCTTGTTCAAGTCGGGCACGACCATCTTGAACGTGGTCAGCGAGTGGACGCCAAGCTCGCCCGGGCGTTTGTTGACACCGATCTTTCCGGTAATCGCAGTCATGGTATCCTCCTCCTCAGGCAGGTCAGTGGGGTCAGGCGGCCAGCAATCCCTCGCGCCGCATCGCGGTTTGCACGGCGGGGCGGTCCAGCATCCGCTGGTGGAAGGCCGCGAGATTGGCGGGCAGGTCGATCTGGTTGCGATGGCCCCAGACCGTCAGGTAGAACAGCGCCGCATCGGCGATGGAAAACGCGCCGCACAGCCAGGTCTTGTCGCCCAGCATCTCGGACAGCCGGGCAAAGCCAAGCGCCACCTGCGCCAGCCCATGCGCCTTCAGATCGGCCTGCGCCTCGGGGCTGGCCGAGAACTTTGCCGGTGCGATGATGAAGGTGAAGCCGCGCATATGGACAGAGGCGACCATGAAATCCATCGCCTCCAGCACGCGGGTCTGGGCTTCCAGATCGTCGGGGAACAGGTGCGCTTCAGGGTTCGACCTTGCCAGCCAATAGGCGATGGTCTGAAATTCGGTCAGCAGAGTGCCGTCACCCCGCACCAGAGCCGGAACCTTGCGCTTGGGATTGACCGCGCCGAAGGCCTCGCCGAATTGCTCGCGCTGTCGAAAGTCGATGCGGACGTCGTCATAGGGCAGGCCCAGTTCCTCCAGGATCACCCGGATGCCGATCGAACAGGAATGGGTGGAATAGTAGAGCGTCGGCATCGGGGGCTTCCTTCGGCGGGGCGGCGTCTTGAGTTCAGGTTTCGGCGACGATCCTGTTTTCGATGGCGCCCAGCTTTTCGATCTCGCAGCGCATCACGTCGCCGGGTTTCAGGAAATTCTGCGTCGCCATGCCGACACCGCCGGGCGTGCCGGTGAAGATGATGTCGCCGGGTTTCAGCGTCATCGCCTGCGACAGTTCGGCGATCTGGTCCCAGATGTTGAACACCAGGTATTTGGTGTTGGAGTTCTGGCGCAGATCGCCGTTGATCAGGCATTTGATCGACAGAACATGGGGATCGCCCACCTCGTCCGCGGTCACGATGGCGGGGCCGATCACCGCATGGGTGTCAAAGCTTTTGCCAAGCACCCATTGCTGGGTGCGAAGTTGCCAGTCGCGCACCGACACGTCATTGCCGACCGCATAGCCGAACACATGCTTGGGCGCATCCTCGCGTGAGATGTGGCGGCCGCCCTTGCCGATGATGGCGACCAGTTCGACCTCGTAATCCAGCTTTTGCGTCACGCGCGGGTGCTGCACGTCGTCGAACGGGCCGTTGATGGCCGAGGGCATCTTGGCGAACCAGACCTGATCCTTGGGCGTCACCACCCCGGCCGAGGCGCTTTCAGCGATATGGTCGGCATAGTTCAGGCCGATGGCCATGATCTTTTCCGGGTTCGGCATCGGCGCCAGCAGTTTGACCTGCGCAAGCGGGATGGCGGCGGGTGAATTTGCCGCGCCTGACAGTTGCGGGGCCAGGGCATCCCAGCCCGCGATCACCGCGCGCATGTCGGTCGGGGCGCCAGCCACCAGCGCCGATAGTGGCACGACCTTGTCCCCGATCAGCAGGCCCGGCTGGCCGTCGCCGC
>JANLQT010000523.1:0-3752 GCA_031368035.1 Rhodobacterales bacterium
CCAGAATCGCCGGCGTCTCCCGCACCGCGACAGCCGCCCCGCCAAACGGCTCCACCACCAGCCCCAGCCGCGCCAGATCGCCCGAGGCTTCGATCACCCGCGCCGCATCTGTCGGCGAAAGCTCAACGATTTCAGGGATCAACAACGCCTGCGCTGCAATCCCATGCTCGGCCATCTGCCGCTTCAACCGCTCATACACCAGCCGCTCATGCGCCGCATGCTGGTCGATGATGACCATGCCGGTCGCGGTCTGCGCGATGATGTAATTCTCATGCACCTGCGCCCGCGCCGCACCCAGCGGGCTCGCCTCGGCCCCGGTCTGCTCCGGTTCAAACCGCGCCGAGGGCACTTCGGCAAACCCCGACTGCGCCGGTGCCTGCCAAACAAAACTCCGGTTCATTAACTCTTGCGAAGCCCGCTCCGGCGCCCGAAACGCCGCCAAAGTCGCCCCCGCCACCGTCGATGACGCCCGCTGCGCCCCCCGCGCCAGCACCCCGCGCAGCCCGGAAATAATCAACGACCGCGCCGCGTCCGGTTCCCGAAACCGCACCTCGGCCTTGGCCGGATGCACATTCACATCCACCCGTTCCGGATCGGCGATCAGGTTCAACACCGCCGCCGGATGCCTGTCCCGGCTCAGCACATCGAAATAGGCCACCCGCAGCGCCGTCAGCAGCAGCTTGTCCTGCACCGGGCGCCCGTTCACAAACACATATTGCTGCACCGAAGACCCGCGCGAATAGGTCGGCAGCGCCGCATAACCCTGCAACCGCAACCCGTCCCGCTCGATATCCACCCAGATCGCGTTCTCGGAAAACTCGCGCCCCAGCACCCGCGTCAGCCGCGCCCGCAGCGCATCCTCGAACCGCCCCGGCTCGGCATCGGCGCGGAAGATCACCCGCGGCGCCTCGCCCTCGACCACCTCGTTCAGCGCGAAACTCACGCTCGGCTCGGCCATCGCCAGCCGCCGCAGCACCTCGGCAATCGCCTGCGCCTCGGCCCGCTCGCTGCGCAGGAACTTCAGCCGCGCCGGGGTGGCAAAGAACAGATCACGCAGCTCGACGACCGTGCCCGGCGCCGCCGCTGCCGGTCGCACCGCCGCCTCGCGCCCGCCCGTCACGCTGATCTCGGCACCTTCATGCCCCTCGGCGCGCGAGGTGATCACCAGCCGCCCGACCGCCCCCAAAGACGCCAAAGCCTCGCCCCGGAACCCAAAGCTGCGAATGTCCAGCAAATCCGACCCGTCGATCTTCGACGTCGCATGCCGCGCCACCGCCAGCGGCAGGTCCGCCGCTGTCATGCCGCAGCCATCATCCGTCACCCGGATCAGCAGCTTGCCGCCCCCGGCATAGTCCACCACGATGCGGCCAGCCCCCGCATCAATGGCGTTTTCCACCAGTTCCTTCACGGCCGAGGCGGGACGTTCCACCACCTCCCCCGCCGCGATCCGGTTGATCGCCGCCTCATCCAAGGCACGAATCACCGGACGGTCATCATGGATGTTGGGGTCATGCGCGGTCATGCCCCCAGTTCTAGCAGTGCCAGCCACCAAGAGCCACAGATTCGGTAGGATGGGTGTTGCGCCCATCTTCCCGGCAGCATGGGTGAATCACCCATCCTACTCGGTGCTTTTCAGCCCCGTCGCATCGCCCACAACCACGAAGAACAACTGATCCGGCGTCATCAACCGAGCCGCCACCCGTTTCACATCCCCCAGCGTCACCGCGTCGATCTTGGCATTGCGCGCCGCCGGATAATCCACCGGCAGTCCCAAAATCTGCATCCCCACCAGGATCGAGGCGATCCGCCCGTTTCCGTCAAACCTCAGCGGATAGGACCCGGTCATATAGGTCTTCGCCGCCGTCACCTCGGCCTCGGTCACCCCGTTCTTCGCAACATCCGCCCATTGGTCCCGGATCACCTGAATGGCCTCGCCGGCCTTGTCATTGGCGGTGGCAAGCTGCCCCGACATCATCTCACCATGGTCCAGCGCAGTCAGGCTGGTGCCGACGCCATAGGTCAGCCCGCGCTTTTCCCGCACCTGATCCATCAGCCGAGAATTGAACCGGTCGCCGCCCACCACCTCGTTCAGCACCGCGGCGGCGAAGTAATCGGGGTCCTCGAACCTTATGCCGCCCTGATAGAAACTGATCGTGCTTTGCGGCCCCGGAAAACTGACCTGCGCCAGCCCGCCCCTGGCGTTCAACTCCGCCCGCCCCGGCTGGGCCAGACCCGTCGCGGGCAGATCGCCCAGCAGCTTGTCCAGCATCGGCCCCCGCTCCGCCGGCGTCACATCGCCCGCGACCGCCACAAAGATCCGGTCCCGCGCCATCGTGCCTTTCCAGGCCGCGACAATGTCGTCCCGCGTCAGCGCCGTGACGCTGGCTTCCGTGCCGCTGCCATCGCTGCCATAGGGATGGCTGCCGAACGCCCGCGCCATCAGCGTCTGACTGGCGATCGTGTCCGGGTCCTTGGCATTGCTGCGCAGCACCGACTGGACCTGCACCCGCACCCGCTCCACCGCATCGGCGTCAAACCGCGGCGCCGTCAGCGCGCCATGCAGCAGGTCCAACGCGGCCGCGCGGTTTTCGGTCAGAACCTTGGCCGAAACCCCGACCCCGTCCAGGTCCGAATCAAACCGGAAACTCGCCGCCAGACTGTCACGCGCCTTGGCAAAGCCCTGCGCATCCAGATCGTTCGAGCCTTCCTCGATCAGCGCCGTCATCAGGTTCACCGCGCCGCGCTTGCCGGGTCCGTCCAGCGAGGTGCCGCCCAGAAACCGGATGCTCAGCGCCGTGAACGGATGCTCGTGATCCTCCACCAGCCAGGCCTTGATGCCGCCGGGCGAGGTGACCTCCTGGATCTTGATCTCGGCCAGCGCGGGCAGCGCCAGAAGGCACAGCGCGGCAGCCCCGATGAGGCGGGTGATCCCCCTGAAACCGATCGTCATTGCGCTTCCTCCTTCGGGCTCAGCCAGCCGGTGACGGCATTCTTCCGGTTCAGCACTTCGGTGGCCGCCGCCATGACCTCCTCTGCCGTGACCGCTTGCAGAATGTCCGGCCAATCCTGGATATCCTGCACCGACAGGCCCACCGCCAGCGCCTCGCCATATTTGTTGGCAAGGCCCTGGGTGTTGTCGTCGCCATAGATCGTGTCGGCCTTGATCTGCGCCTTGATGCGGGTCAGATCCTCGGCATTGACGCCGTCGGTCATGAATTTGGCCAGAACCCCGTCCAAAGCCGCCTCGGCGTCCTTCAGGCTTTCCCCGGGCGGCGGCATGATAATCAGGCCGAACGTCGTCGCATCCATCGCGCTGCCGTCATAAAACGCGCCGGTATAGACCGCCTTCTGCGTGTCGAATTGCAGCGCCTTGGCAAGAACCGAGGTGGTGGAGTTTCCGCCCAGAAGCTCGGCCAGAAGGGTCAGCGCGGCGGCCTTTTTCTGATCGCCGGTGTTGCGTTCGGGGGCAAGATAGGTGCGCATCACATAGGGATCGCTGACCCGCTCGTCCACCAACTGCAAGCGGCGCTCGGCCAGTTGCGGCGGTTCGGACGGGCGGTTGCGGGGGCGGATATGATCCGAGGGCGGCACCGGGCCATAATGTTCCTTGGCCAGCGCCAGCACGTCTTCGGGCTTCACATCCCCCGCCACCACCAGAATCGCGTTGTTGGGCGCATAATTGGCGCCGTAGAAATCCAGCGCATCCTGACGCGTCAGCTTTTCCATCTCGTGCCGCCAGCCGATCACCGGGA
>JANLQT010000541.1:0-17296 GCA_031368035.1 Rhodobacterales bacterium
TTCAGTCTGCCACCGTCAACCACGGCAGCAACGCATAGGACTGGAACACCAGCCCCCGCTCCGGCCCCGGCCCGGTCACCGGCGCGCCCCTGAAGCGCACCTCGCCCCGGTCGGGCAGGGTCAGGCCGGCCATCAGGTTCATCAGCGTGGTCTTGCCAGATCCCGAAAACCCCAGGATCGCCAGAAACTCGCCGTCCTTCACGGTCAGGGAGAGATCGCGCAGGACGGGCCTGCCGCCGAAGCCTTTGCTGACGTTTTGAAACTCCAGCATGGCCCTACCGCCCGCTTGAAAAGGTGAAGGCGGTTTGCAAAGCGAACATCACCCGGTCCAGCATGAAACCGATGATGCCGATGGTCAGCACCGCGACCATGATCCGCGCCAGACTGTCGGCCGAGCCGTTCTGGAACTCGTCCCAGACGAATTTGCCAAGGCCGGGGTTCTGCGCCAGCATTTCGGCGGCGATCAGCACCATCCAGCCAACGCCCAGCGACAGCCGCAGCCCGGTGAAGATCAGCGGCAGGGCCGAGGGCAGCACCAGCTTGGTGATCCGCGTCCACAGGCTGAGCTTCAGCACGCGGCCGACGTTCACCAGATCCTTGTCGATGGAGGCCACGCCCAGCGCCGTGTTGATCAGGGTCGGCCACATCGAACACAGCGTCACGGTGATGGCGGAGACGATGAAGCTTTTCGGCAACCCGCCGTCACTGGCATAAAGTGCCGAGACCACCATGGTGACGATGGGCAGCCAGGCCAGCGGCGAGACCGGCTTGAAGATCTGCACCAAGGGGTTGATCGCGGCGTTGGCGGTGGCCGACAGGCCCGACAGGATGCCCAAGGGCACCGCGATCAGCGTGCCGATCAGGAAGCCCAGGAACACCGTCTTGATCGAGGTCACGATTTGCCCGGGAAAGGTGGGCTTGCCGGCATAGGTGCGGGACTTCACCTCGTCCGCCTTGCCTGTGGCCACCAGGGCGGCGTTCTTTTCGTCCTGCTTGATGTAGAAATCGGCGCGTTTCTGCCCCTCGGCTGCCGCGTCGGCGCGCAGAACCCCCACCTGCTCCCACACCTGCGCCGGGCCGGGAATGGCCCCGAGCGAGGTTTGCACCATGGGGGCAAGCGTGGCCCACAGCAGCAAGAAGGCGGCGATCGACAGCACCGGCACAACGGCAAGCTGCCAGATTTCCTTGACCTGCGCGCGCGGATTGTCTCCGGCCAGGGCGCGCCAGATCGGGGTGATCCAGGCAAGGCCCAACACCCGGAACCAGGGATCGCAGCGCGAGATGAAGCGGTACAGCCGGTCTAGTCGCAACTGGCGGGTGGCCGCGTGCTCTTCGGGGATGTCGGCGGGGTCAACGGCGGTCATGGCATCCCCCTCAGTTCACGACCGCGCCGTCGGCAACGGTTTCATCGCCTTTCAGGCCGATGGGCAGGCTGTCGATATAGGCGTTGGGGTGCAGGCCGTCGTAAGCGACATGGTCGATGAAATCAGCGCTCGGGTCCTTGTAGCCATCGGCGTCGAAGTCGAAATCGGACGCCGCGGCCTTGCCTTCAGCAATCAGCGCCTTGGCGGCGTCTCCATAGATGCCGGGCTTGTAGACCGACTTTGCCGTCTCGTCATACCAGGCATCGGGATGGGCTTCGGCGATTTGACCCCAGCGGCGCATCTGGGTCAGGGTCCAGACCGCGTCGGAATAATAGGGGAAGGTCGCGTTTTCCCGGAAGAAGATGTTGAAGTCGGGGGCGGCGCGCGTGTCGCCCTTTTCATATTCGAACGTGCCGGTCATGGAATTGGCGATGACCGCCTTGTCGGCGCCGACATATTCCTTGCGCGACAGGATATCGACCGCCTCGGCCCGGTTGGCGTTGGCATCAGCGTCCAACCACATGCCCGCGCGGATCAGTGCCTTGGTCAAAGCGATCATTGTCTGCGGGTTCTGTTCGGCAAACTCAGCGGTGACGCCGAACACCTTTTCGGGATTGTTCTTCCAGATGTCGGCATCGGTGATCACCGGCACGCCAATGCCCTTTGCGACGGCGGCCTGGTTCCACGGCTCGCCCACGGCATAGCCGTCGATTGTGCCGGCCTCCAGCGTCGCGGGCATCTGCGGCGGCGGCGTGACGGAAATCAGCACATCGCCGACAATCTGCCCGGTGACATCGCCGGGCTGGTAGTAACCGGGATGGATCCCGCCCGCCGCCAGCCAGTAGCGCAGTTCGTAATTGTGGGTCGAGACCGGGAACACCATGCCAAGATTGAACGGCTTGCCGCCCTCCGCATATTGTTCCAGCACCGGCTTCAGCGCCGAGGCGGAAATCGGATGCACGGGCACCGCGCCGTCCATCGTCAGGCCGGGCTTCATCGCCGCCCAGACCGCGTTGGACACGGTGATGGCGTTGCCGTTCAGGTCCATCGAAAACGCCGTCACCAGATGCCCCTTGGTGCCATAGCCGATGGTCGAGGCGAGCGGCTGGCCCGCCAGCATCTGCGCGCCGTCAATCTCGCCGTCCAGCACGCGGTCCAGCAGGACCTTCCAGTTCGATTGCGCCTCTAGCGTCACGTTCAGGCCTTCGTCCTCGAAGAACCCCTTCTCTTTGGCGATGGCGAGCGGGGCCATGTCGGTCAGCTTGATGAAGCCAAGCGTCAACTGGTCTTTCTCGATCCCTTGGGTTTCGGCGAAAACGGGGGTGGCGAGGCAGGTGGTCAGCAGCAGAAAGTGGGACAGGTGAAACTGGGGCAGGCGGGTCATTCGGGCGTCCTTTTTGGAAGGATGAAATGAAAAAAGCCGCATGGATCCGGGCCAGAAAGGCCAGGTTCCAAGCGGCATTGCTCGGCTTTCCCTCGACATCGGGGGGCGGCGCGGGGACGTCATTGTCCCTTGCGTTGCGTTCAATCTGTCGATGCTGCGGTGCGGCGTCAACCGTGCCGGGTCTGGAAAGCGGCTGTCGTTTCAAGTTTCGGCGCCTGCGCCCAAAAAATCAGCGCAAGGGCGCGTCCGGGTCGAAAACCCGGGCATCAAAAAACCGGTCGGGCGCCAGAATCAGCCGCCCCTGCACGGAAGGCGCGGCGACGGGGTGGGTCAGGGACCCTTCGACCTTGTCCGAGGCCGAGGGCATTGCCGCCCCGGCCCCCATCAGGTGCCGGCGATACAGATCGCTGCGGAACACGGCGCGGGCGGCGGTGATGGCGGGCAGCGGGTCAAGCCCGTGCCGCCGTGCCAGCCGCGCGCCGATCCAGGCTGCCTGGCTGCGCCAGGGGAAATTCGCAGCCCCGGCGTGAAATTCGATCAGGCCCGGCGCCCGGCGCTCGTCGCCCAGGGGCGAGATGACCAGCCGGCCCGACAGCACACGCTCGATCACCTCGGCCGGGGCCGCCAGCCGGCCCGGCGCTGCCAGAAGGTCTGAGGCGACGCTGGCGTTTCCGGGCTGGCCAAGCCACCGGCCCGCCCGCCAGACCGCGCGCATCAGGCGCCCGGCGAGGTCGGGCTCGGCCTCGGCCCAGCCGCGCCGGGCCGCCAGCACCTTTTCCGGCGCAAAGGACCAGATCGCTGTTCCGGGCAGCAGCAGGGTGCCAGCGCCAGTGTCCACCGCGACCGAACCCCAGGGTTCGCCCACGCAGAAGGCGTCAATCTCGCCCGCAGCCAGTGCCTCGGCCATGCGGGGCGGCGGGACGGTGCAGATGTCCAGCCCTTGCGGCAGTGCGGTGTCCAGCCCGTCCAGCCAATAGCGGATCAGTTCCATATGCATCGAAAACGGGAAGGGCACGCCGATCCGCAAACGCTCGCCCGCCGCCGCCAGCAGGGCCAGACCGGCCGCCCTTGCATCGTTGAACGCGAAGCCGTGCCCCTGATCGCGCATCCGCCGGGCCAGGGCGCCCGAAACCCCGATCGTGTCGCCGTTGATGTTCAGCACCATCAGCGCCTCGAACTGCGCGGTGCTGCCGCCCAAACCCAACGCGCTGGCCACCGGCAGCGGCGACAGCATCTGCGCCGCCACGACCTGACCCGAGGCCAGCATGTCGCGCAGGGAGGCCCAACTTGGCGAGGCCCGCAACGTCAGGTCCAGCCCATCTTCCGCGGCAAACCCCAGGGTTTCGGCCATGATCAGGGGGGCTGCATCGACCAGCGGCACATAGCCCAGCGCAAGCGGTGTCAGGCTCATCGCAGAAGGTCCGTCGCCATGACCAAAGCCTGGGCGATGTCGGCGAGCTTCTTGCCCTGATCCATCGCGGCCTTGCGCATCAGGCCATAAGCCTCGTCCTCGCCGATGCCGCGGGCCCGCATCAGGATGCCTTTGGCGCGGTCGATCAGCTTGCGTTCGTCCAGCGCGCGCCGGGTTTCGGCCAGTTCGACCCGCATCTTGTGCACCATGTGGAACCGGGCGATGGCGGCATCGAGGATGGGCTTGATGCGCTCGGCTCGCAGCCCGTCCACGACATAGGCCGACACGCCCGCCTCGATGGCGGCTTTGGTCAGCGCGGCGTCGGATTGGTCGACGAACATTGCCACCGGGCGTTCCATCGGGGTCGAGGCGAGGGTCAGATCCTCTAGCGCGTCGCGCGAGGGGTTGCCGGCGTCGATCAGCACCAGATCGGGATTGCACTGCGCGATGCGGCGGGCAAGGCCGGCTTCCTCGGCAATCACCACCACGTCGAAATTGCCGGCCTCTTTGAGGCCGTCCACGATCATCATCGCCCGGTCGCGGTCCTTTTCGACCACGACTATGGAAAGGGGTTTTGCCATGCGATCTGTGATGGCCTGCGGGCGCGGCGACGCAAGGTGTCGCGCGGGGCAACGCCAGATGCAGGCGGCGGGGACCGGTGGGTGGATTAAAAAGTGGGCATGATCGGAGGCACCGCCCATATATTGGGCGAGAGTTGCGGTCTTTGGCCGGGAATTGCTGCGTCGCGCCGCCGGACCTGCCGACGGCGTCACCTGGCGGTGGGGCGGCAACTGACGCGGGCGGCGCCGTTTCGGACGTCAGGGCAGGAAAGGCCGGGGTGCCGCCGCGCGCAAACGCCGGGCCGCACCGGTTGTGCCGTCAACTTGCGAGCGGCGGGCCGTCCTGACCTGCGGGTAAAAGCAAGCCGCGGCGGATCTGGTCTTCCTCGATGGATTCGAACAGGGCCTTGAAATTGCCCTCGCCGAAACCGTCGTCGCCCTTGCGCTGAATGAATTCGAAGAAGATCGGTCCAATCACCGTCTTGGAGAAAATTTGCAGCAGGATGCGCGTCTCACCGCCGCCCACCACGCCCTCGCCGTCGATCAGGATGCCATGCGTCTTCAGGCGGTCCAGCGGCTCTTGATGGCCTGTCACCCGCGCATGGGACAGCTCGTAATAGGTCGCGGGCGGGCCGGGCATGAAGCGCAGGCCGCGCCGCGCCAATTCATCGGCGCCCGCATAGATCTCGTCGGTGCCGATGGCGATGTGCTGGATGCCCTCACCCTTGTAGCGGCGCAGATATTCCTCGATCTGGCTTTTGTCGTCGGAACTTTCGTTGATCGGGATGCGGATCTTGCCGCAGGGCGAGGTCAATGCGCGGCTGGTCAGGCCGGTGTGTTTGCCCTGGATGTCGAAGAAGCGGATTTCGCGAAAGGCGAAAGTGTCGGCATAGAACCGATACCAGGTGTCCATGTTGCCGCGTATGACGTTGTGCGTCAGATGGTCAAGGTAGTAAAAGCCGATGCCCTTGGGGCGCGGGTCGGGGGCATCGGTCCAGTCGAATTCGGCCGCATAGCAGCTGCCCCGGTCGCCGTAAGTGTCCACCAGATACAGCAGCGAGCCGCCAATGCCGACCAGCGCCGGCACATCCATCGACTTGTCCGGCCCGGTGTATTCGGTGGCGCCAAGGGCAAGCGCCCGGCGCAGCGTGTGCTGTGCATCCACGAGGCGCCACGCCATCGCCGGGGCGCAGGGGCCGTGGGCGTCCACGAACCGGGCCGCGTGGCTGTCCGGCTGAGCGTTCAAGAGGTAGTTGATCTCGCCCTGACGATACAGCGTGATCGCCTTGCTGCGGTGCCGCGCGACCGGCACAAAGCCCATCTGGCGAAACAGGCTGTCCAGAACCGCAGGGTCGGGATGCGCGAATTCGACAAACTCGAACCCATCGGTGCCGGCGGGATTACCTTCGGTGATGCGGGCTTTGGGGGCGTCGTGCGGGAAGGGGCCCATGGTCGGAATCTCCTGCTTTGGCTTGGGGCGGATCATGCCACGGGGCGCGTGCAAGGTGTTCGCGATTGCGGGGTGCGCGGGCAGTCTATATGACTGTTTCGTGCATGAATTGTCAGGATGATGCACAAGATGGACATGGATGCGTTTGATCGTGCAATTCTGAAGGCGCTTCAGGCCGATGCGTCGTTGACCAATGCCGCCTTGGGCGAGATCGTCAACCTGTCCGCCTCGCAATGTTCGCGGCGACGTTTGGCGCTGGAGACAGCCGGTGTCATTGTCGGCTATACCGCCCGGCTGGACCCGGGGAAGCTGGATTTCGGGATGCGCGCCATCATCCGGGTCAACCTGCGCGGCCATTCCCAGAAAGAGGATGAAAGCTTTGTTGATTTCGTGGGGCGGCAGGCGGCGGTGATCACGGCCCATTCCGTGTCGGGGGATGCGGATTACGTGCTGGAAGTGCTGGTGCGTGATCTTCACGCCTTCGCGGACTTCATTCACCACCGTCTGTTGCCGCATCCGCAGGTCGCGCAGGTGCGGTCCGAAATCGTTCTGAGAACCATCAAGTCCACGCAGGGATTGCCGCTGGAGTAGGGCGGGAGCGGGCGTCTGCCGCGGGTCGGGGCGGGCCCAGAGCCTGTCCGACGCAGAGCGAAGTGTCGGACAGGCTTTGGCTTCTTGTTTGTCGCCCGTCGTTCGACAAAACCGGATTCCACTTTTGTCGGACAGGCTTTAGAAGCCGCGCGCCAGTTTGTGACCGGCGTAGACCGCATGGGCAATCAGGCCGGGGGCAAGGCAATCCCCGATGCGGTCCACCGATCTGATCCGCGCCGTCCGCAGTTGGTCCGGCATGGCGGACAGGTCAAGCGCAAGCCGGTCGTCGGGGATCCGGTCTGCCACCAGAACCAGATGATCGGCGCTGATCACGATTTCCGGCGCGCCCAGCGTCGAGCTGAGGCGGGCGCATCCCGGCTGAAACCCCACCAGCTCGCGCGTTGCAACCAGCGCCACCCCCAGGGAGGTCAGCCATCCAAGCGCGCGGGTCTGTTCCAGCGTCAGGCCCAGAAAGCCCGAATGGCTGAGTGCCGGGGTCGAAAACGTCACTTCGGCCCCGCAAAGCCGCAATTTCTCGGCGATCAGGCCGCCGATATAGCCGCCTTCGGTGTCATGCACCAGAACATGCCCGCCAGGACTGACGCCCGCCATGATGTCATCCGGCGTCAGGACCGGGCCTTCGAGCGCGGAGGTGAGCCGGCCGCCGCGCCCCGATGGCCCGCGCGGCCACCGGGCCCCGGTGGCGATGACCACACGTTCGGCCCCGAAGTCCAAAATGTCTGCCACCCCCATGCGGCTGGCGGGATACAGACTGACATTGGCCAGCTTGGCCAACTGCCCCAGCCGACAGTCGCGCACCCGGCCCCAGGCCGAAAGCCCCGGCAAGCCTGCCTCACGCGTGACGCGCCCGCCCATTTCGGGCTCTGCCTCGGCCAGGGTCACGCGGCAGCCGCGCCGGCCCAGCGACAGCGCGGCCTCCAGCCCCGCGGGACCGCCGCCGATGACCAGCACCGCCTCGTCGCTGCTGCGCGCCGGCATCACCTCGGGGTGCCACAGCCGGCGGCCTTCCTCCATCATCGTGGGATTCTGGGTGCAGCGGATCGGCACGAAGGTGTTCTCACAACTGAGGCAGATGTTGCAGCCGATGCACTCGCGGATATCGTCGCTGCGCCCCTCGGCGATCTTCAGGGGCAGGAAGGGATCGGCAATCGAGGGCCGCGCCGCGCCGATCAGGTCCAATACGCCGCGCGTGATCCGGCTGGCCATCGTGTCGGGCGAGGTGAAGCGGCCCACGCCCACCACGGGCTTGTCGGTGATCCCTTTCACGAACCGCACGAAGGGTTCCTGATAGCCTTCGGCCGAGAACCGCGCCGTCTGGCTGTCGTTCGACCAGTCTGACAGGTTGACATCCCACAGGTCGGGCAGGTCCTTCAACAGTTCCACCACGTCGCGGCCTTCGCCGTCATGGGTCAGACCGCCCGGACCAAGAAATTCCTCCACGGCAAAGCGCAGGGCCATGGCGCAGCGGTCCCCCACCGCGTCTTTGGTATCCTCCAGCAATTCCCGCAAAAGCCGCGCGCGGTTTTCCAGGCTGCCGCCATAGTCGTCCCCGCGGTCGTTGAAGCGCCGGGCCAGAAAATGCGACGCGATGGACAGGTTGTGGCTGGCATAGACATAGATGATGTCGAACCCCGCCGCCTTGGCACGCAGCGCCGCCGCCTTGTGATCCTGCCTTAGGGCGCGGATATCGGCCTTGTCCATCGCCCGGGCCTGCACCGGTTCCACCGCCTCGATGAGCAGGCGCGACGAGGGGCCAAGGCTGGTCAGCCGCGAGGACCGGTTGGCGGAATACAGCCCCATATGTGCAAGTTCCGCCCCCGCGAGCGCGCCGTGACGGTGCACCAGATCGGCCATCCGCGCCTGCCGCGCCACATCACTGTCGCGCGAAAACCGCAAGGCAGGGTAGGGCGAGATATCGGCATCGTCGGAAATCTCGATGTTTTCGGTGCAAACCACCCCCCAGCCGCCCATCGCCTTCATCTCTCGCATCGCGGCCACGTCCTGGGCGGCCCGGTCGGCAATGTCGGTGCAATGGGGCACCTGATAGAACCGGTTCGGAGCGGTCACCGGGCCGATGCGAAGCGGCTGGAACAGGACCGCGTGGCGCGGGTCGGTCTGCGGGGTGAGTTGCGCCGTCACGCATTGGCCTGCGCATTGGCCCGCGCATTGGCATGGGCACCGGCCCGCGTATTGGCCAGAAGCGCGTCGCGCAAGCTGGCGCGGTCCTGGGCATAATCGCGCGTGATGGAGGGGCTGCGCTGGCGCGTTGCCCAGGCGGCATCGGCCAGCAAAGCGGCCTCCGCCGCTTCGGGCAGGTGCCGGCCGCGCACAAGGTCGGCCATGCATTCGGCCAACGCCAGCGTCGGCGCATTCAGATCGCCCGCCGTCGCCTGAGGCATCACCGAGGCGTCGATCACCCGCAGCGCGTCCATCCCGCGCACCCGGCCGTCGGGCAGCGTCACCGAAGCCGCATCCGTGCCCATCCGGCAGGTGCCGCAGGGGTGATAGGCGCTTTCCAGTTTGCGCCACAGGAAATCGTCAATCTCGGCCCCCCCCGGCGCCAGTTCGCGGCCCCGATAGGGCGCGAGGGCCTTTTGCGCGAAAATCTCGCGGGTCAGGCTGATGCAGGCGCGAAACTCTTCCCAGTCGTCCGGGTGGCTCATGTAGTTGAAGCCTACGCGCGGCAGGCTTTCGGGCCTGGCATCGCGCAGACGCACCCAGCCCCGGCTTTTCGACCGCTTGGTGCCGACATGCACCTGATAGCCATGCCCCGAGGCCAGCGTCTTGCCGTCATAGGAAATCGCCAGCGGCAGGAAGTGATACTGGATGTCGGGATAGACGATGCCGGCCCGGCTGCGGATATGGCCGCCGGTTTCAAAGTGGTTGGTTGCCCCAAGCCCCTTGTGGGTCAAAAGCCACTCGGCCCCGATCCTGGCCTTGCCCAGCAGGCTGACATGGGGAAACAGGCTGACCGGCTGGAGGCATTCCTGCTGGATATTCAGTTCCATATGATCCATCAGGTTTTCGCCCACCTGGGCCAGCGGGTGGACCAGCTTGATCCCATGCTGCATCAGCTCTTCCGCAGGCCCGATACCAGAGCGTTTCAGGATCACCGGTGACATGATCGCGCCTGCCGACAGGATCACCTCGCGCCCGGCCGTGGCCTCGCACACCCGTCCGTTCCGCCAGAAGCGGACCCCGGTCGCCCGCTTGCCTTCGGTGACAATGCTTTCCACCAGAGCCCCGGTGACAACCCGCACATTGCCGCGCGCCATGGCAGGGCGCAGATAACCGACCGCGGCAGAGCAGCGCCGGCCGTCGCCCACGTTCATCTCCATCGGGCCGAAGCCTTCGTGCTGGCGTTGGTTCATGTTGGCGCTGCGGGCGTAACCCGCCTGAATCCCGGCCTCGACGAAAGCGGCGTAAAGCGGATTGCGTTCCGGCCCCCGCGTGATCTGGATCGGGCCGTCGCGTCCGCGCAGCGGCCCGGCCTCGTGCACCGCTTCCAGCCGCTGGAAATAGGGCAGCACGTTGGACCAGCGCCAACCGTCCGCGCCCAACGCCTCCCACAGTTCATAGTCCATCGGGTTGCCGCGCACCCAGCACATGCCATTGATCGACGAGGACCCGCCAAGCCCCTTGCCGCGGGGCAGGTTGACCCGCCGCCCGTCCAGTCCCGGTTCGGGTTCCGTCTCCATCCCCCAGTTGAACCGCGTGCTGTGCATCGGAAGGGTCAGCGCCGAGGGCATTTCCACCATCACCGCGCGGTCATCGCCGCCCGCTTCCTGCACCAGAATCCGGGTGCCGGGGTCTTCACCCAGCCGATAGGCCAACACCGAGCCCGCTGAGCCTGCGCCGATGATGATGTAATCGTAGCTTCCTTCGCTGAGTGTCGGCATCACAGCGTCACGACTCGATCATGTAGTATTTCAGCATGTCGCCGGGCTGACGCCAGTAGCCGCGAAAGCCCCGGGGGATCAGGAAGGCATCCCCCGCCCTGTAAGTGGCCGAGAAGGTTTCATTTTTCACCGTGACCTCGCCTTGCAGCACCAGCATGAATTCATCGCACGGATAGAAGTCGTAGAACTCGGTATAGCCGCAGGACCGCCAGATGCCGGCTTTCACCCCCGCCTCGGCACGGTGATACCAGGCATGGTCCATCCCGACGGGCTGACCTTCCAGCAAGGTGGCGGTGGGCAGGGCCACACTGACCGCATTCAGAAAACCGGCTGGGCCGGCGGCGGAAAAACGGATCGGATCGGGCATTTGGGGCCTTGTGGGTTAGCCGGACTTGATGTCCTGGAACAAGCGGGTCAGGGCGCGTTCCTGCTGTTCGTTCAGCGCCCTGGGTGCCCAAAGCCGGCTGCGCACACCGGCATCGGGGTAGATCGCAGGGTCGGACAGCACGGCGGGGTCAACAAAGGCATTCGCGGCCTTGTTGGCATTGGCATAGCCGATGAAGTCGCTGCATTTGGCGATGACTTCGGGCTTCATCAGGTAATTGAGGAAGGCATGTGCATTGGCCTTGTTCGGCGCATCGACCGGCACGCACATCACGTCAAACCACAGCGGAGCGCCAGTCCTGGGCACGGCATAGGCCAGGTTCAGCTTGACCCCGGCGCTTTGCGCCCGCGACCTGGCCACGGCATAGTCCCCCGACCAGGTCATCGCGGCGCAGACATCGCCATTGGGCAGGCCGCTGAGATAGTTTTCGTTGTCAAAGGCGGTCACATAGGGCCGCATCGGTTTGATCAGATCGGCGGCCTTCTGATACTGGCTGACATCGGTCGTATCGGGGTCGATCCCAAGGTATTTCAACAGCATCGGGATCAGGTCGCGCGGGCTGTCGTGCAGGCTTAACCCGCAATCGGCCAGCGCGGCGGCATTTTCCGGCTTGAAGATCGTGTCCAGATTTTCGAAATCCGCATCCGGCAACCGCGCCTTGACCAGATCAACGTTGAAGGTGAACCCGACCGAGCCCCACATATAGGGCGCGCAATGCTGCACGCCCGGGTCCCAGCCATCCAGAATCTTCAACAGGTCCGGGTCAAGGTTCGACCGCAGTTGCAGCAAGGCGTGGTCCAGCTTGCCTAACACCCCCGCCGCCACCAGCATCGGCATCGAGCGGCCCGCCACGTCGACAACGTCATAACCCGTAGAGCCCGCCAGAAGCTTCGCCTCGCCATCTTCATAGCTGGAATAGGTGTCATAAACCGGCTTGATCCCGGTTTCCGCTTCGAAATCCGCCAGCGTCGTCTCGCCGATATACTCGGCCCAGCTGTAGATGTTCACGCTGCCGGCCTGCGCGTAAGAGGGGCGCACGAAGGGCAGGGCCAGGCCGCAGGCGACCCCGCCCAACACCGCGCGTCTGGTTAACTTCATGCCCGCCCCCGTCTGTTCACGTTGAAGATGTCTGCTGGCGTCAGCCTTGGGTTCGCGCCGGAATTCGCTGGGGAATTCCGCGCTTGGGGCAATGATGGTCGCGGCAAAGCCAAGGTGACAAGTGGCATATTTTCCAATAGCGTAACTTGAAGTTACGCACGGTGGGCAGATGCGGAAATGGCGATCCTTGACGGCGCTGCGGGCGTTCGAGGCCGTTGCGCGGCATGGAAGCGTGTCGGCGGCGGCGAGAGAGCTGAACGTCACCCGCCCGGCGATCAGCAAGCAGCAAGCAGGTCGCCCTTCTGGAGCGCGATCTTGCCTGCCCGCTGCTTGTTCGCGACGGCAACCGCATCGCGTTGACCGCTGCGGGAGGCGAATTGCAGGCGGGCTTGCGGCAGGCCTTCGATCTGATCTCGGCCACGACAGAAAGCGTGGCCCGTCTTGCCACTTTGGGCGATCGTGTGCGGGTGCTGGTCTGCCGCGACTTTGCGTCCAGTTGGCTTGCGGGGCAGGTTGGCGCGTTTCTGGTCGGCAACCCGGGCATCTCGGTCGAGATTTCTGCCGAGCGGAACGGCAACTTCCGGCTGGGTGAGGATTTTGATTTTCGCATCTTTTATGGCCCCGAAAACCCTGCAGCGCAGCCCGGACTTGTCTCATCCGAACTTTGTCGCTGGATTGACATGCCGGTCTGCGCGCCGGATTTCGCCGACCGCTGCCTTCAAGCAGGCCTGTCGCTTGCAGAGGCCCCGCAACTGGTCGATGCCAATTATGACATCTGGGAGGACTGGTGCGCCCATGCCGGGCTTGACGCCGGCCCGGCGCGCCCGCGCGCCGTGTTCAATGAGACCAACCTGTGCATGTCCGCGGCCGCCTCTGGCGTTGGGGTCGCGATTGGCGACAGTTTCCTGAACATGCCCCCGATCCGGCAAGGTCAACTGGTCGTGCCGTTCAAGGTCGGGCTTGTCAGCACCCAGACTTATTCCCTTTATGCTCCGCTTGCCCCAGATCAAGGCAAGGCCGCGCGGCGCTTTGAACATTGGCTGCGCACTGCGGTGCTGGCCTATCAATCCACCATCCGTGACGAGCTTTCGGGCCTTGGTATTCGGGTGGTCGAACGATCCTAGCGCCCTGCCGCCCTGCCGCGCGACCAGCGCATCCAGGGGCGGAATGGGCGTGGGCACCTCAGAGCCCGGGGGCAAGAACCCGATCATGCCTCAACCGCCTCAGACGCTGGATTGCCGCCTCAGAAATTCGGTCTGGATGACGATTCTTGCCGGTTGGGTCTGCTTGTGGGCGCGAATTTCCAGGATCAGCGCGGCAGCGCGGGCGCCGATATCCTGTGGAAACGGGTTGACCGTGGTCAAGGGCGGCACGCAAACGCCGGCGATTTCATAGTCGCCGAAGCCGGCGATCGACATCTGGTCCGGCACCCGGACGCCGCTGCGCTGACATTCGGTCAAGGCGCCGAAGGCGGTCAGGTCGGACACGCAGACAACGGCCTGCGTGTCCGGATGGTCCTGCAACACCACCCCCATGGCGAGGGCGCCTTCGCGCATCGAAATAGGCGGTGGGCCTGCCGCGATCAGGCGGCTGGCGTCCAGACCGTGCGCCTGCATGGCGGCCATGAACCCCCGGCGGCGGTCCATGCCGCGCGAGTCGCGTTCGCTGTCACCACCCAGGAACGCGATGCGGCTTAGGCGATGCGCTGCGAAGTGATCTACGATTTCGCGCATCGAGGCCGCATTGGAAAACCCCACGACATGGCCGATCGGATGGTCCGGCAAGTCCCAGGTTTCGACGACGGGGATGCCGGCGTTTTCCAGCAGCCGCCGGGTGCGAGGTGTGTGCTGGCCGCCGGTGACGACGATCGCTTCGGGCCGACGGCGCAGAAACTGTTCGATCAGCCGTTCTTCTTCGTCGATGTCATAATCGGTGTAGCCCAACAGGATCTGCAAACCTTGCGGCTTCAGCCCTTCGGCAAGGCCGCGCACGGTTGCGGCGAAGTTGGTGTTGTTGATGGACGGAACGGTGACTGCGACGAAATCTGTCCGCTGCGAGCGCAGATACGACGCGGTGCTGTCGAAGACATAGCCAAGCTCATCGGCGGCGGCGCGGATGGCGGTTCGGGTTGCATCGCTGACCGAGGCCGCTTCCTTGAAGGCCCGGCTTACGGTCATCGGCGACACGCCGGCAAGCTGGGCGACATCGGCCATGGTGGGGGCTTTGCGAAGAGAGGCCATGGTGTCCTGTGGAAAGTGGCGCCCGGGATGCCGCCGTGCTGGTCGGACGGGCAAGCGCTGTCCGTCCGCGATCGCGGCGGAGCAAACGCGCGTCAGATCATAGCGAGGCCGTGATGCCGCCGTCCACATACAGCACATGGCCGTTGACGAAGCTGGACGCCTCTGAAGCCAGGAAGATGCAGGCGCCCTGCAACTCTTCGACCTTGCCCCAGCGGCCCGCCGGGGTACGCTTTTCAAGCCAGGCCGAAAAGGTGGGGTCCGCCACCAGCGCCGCATTCAGCGGCGTGTCGAAATAGCCCGGCGCCAGGGCGTTGCATTGCAGCCCATGCCGGGCCCAATCGGTCGCCATGCCCTTGGTCAGGTTGGCCACGGCGCCCTTGGTGGCCGTATAGGGTGCGATCGAGGGGCGGGCGAGCGCGCTTTGCACCGAGGCAATGTTGATGATCTTGCCCCGGCCCCGTGCGATCATATGCCGGGCGCAGGCCTGACCCACGTTAAACACGCTGGCGATGTTGGTCTGAAGCAGCTGCTGAAAGGCGTCGGCGGGGAAATCCTCCAGCGGCGCGCGGTACTGCATGCCGGCGTTGTTGACCAGAATATCGACGGGCTTTCCCTGCGCCTCGAACGTATCGACCGCCTCCCGCACCGCGGCATGGTCGGTGGCGTCGAAGGCGAGCATCTCGGCGCCAGGCAACTGCGCGGCGGCAAGGGCAAGCTTGGCGGGATCGCGGCCGTTCAGCACCACTTGCGCCCCCGCCGCCGCAAGGCCCTGCGCCAGCGCAAAGCCGATGCCCTGCGAGGATCCGGTGATCAGCGCCCGCCGTCCGGTAAGGTCGAAAAGATGATAGGCCACGCCCGCATCCCCCTTGAATTCCGCTCGACAAGCCGAACAGGGCTTGTTTATGTTATCGATAACACGACCTGTCAAGTCCGCGCCTGTCAGCGGCGCTGTGCGGGATAGGGGAGGACCTTGTTGAAGGCGATTGATCTGATGCGGATGCGCCAAGTCGATAGCCGGCTTTTGGCGCTGCGGACGGGGGGGCTGTGATGCGGGCCATCGTCATTCACGCGGCCAGGGATTTGCGGATCGAGGAGCGGGCCGAGGAGGCGCCGGGCCCGGGGCAGCTGCGGCTTCGGCTGGCGGTGGGCGGGGTGTGCGGCAGCGATCTGCACTATTACAACCATGGCGGCTTTGGCGCGGTGCGCCTGCGCGAGCCGATGATCCTGGGACATGAGGTGTCCGCCCATGTCGAGGCTTTGGGGCCGGGCGTCAGCGGGTTTACCTTGGGGCAATTGGTGGCGGTGTCGCCCAGTCGGCCTTGTGGTGCGTGCCAATACTGCCTTGAAGGCTTGCCGAACCAGTGCCTGAACATGCGCTTTTATGGCAGCGCGATGCCCTTTCCCCATATCCAGGGCGCCTTCCGCGAGAGTCTGGTGGCCGATGCCAGCCAATGCGTTGACGCCACCGGCCTGACCCCGGGCGAGGCGGCGATGGCAGAACCTTTGGCCGTGACGCTGCATGCCACCTTGCGGGCGGGGGGGATGCTGGGCAAGCGGGTGCTGGTCACCGGCTGCGGGCCGATCGGGGTGCTGGCGATCCTTGCCGCGCGGCGGGCGGGGGCGGCGGAGATCGTGGCGACCGACCTGTCGGACTTCACCCTGGGTCTGGCGAGGCAGGTCGGCGCGGACCGGGTCATCAACACCGGACGCGAACCCGAGGCGCTGGCGGGCTATGCCGCCAACAAGGGCCATTTCGACGTGATGTATGAATGCACCGGGGTCGCAGCGGCACTGGCGGGGGGCATCGCTGCGATGCGCCCGCGCGGGGTCGTGCTGCAACTGGGGCTGGGCGGCGACATGACGGTGCCGATGATGGCCATCACCACGAAAGAACTGGAGCTGCGCGGGTCGTTCCGCTTTCATCCGGAATTCGCGGTGGGGGTGGGGCTGATGCAGAAAGGGCTGATCGACCTGAAGCCGTTGATCACCCATACGGTCGGGCTGGATCAGGCCGAGACGGCGTTCAAGCTGGCCTCGGACCGGACCCAGGCGATGAAGGCGCAGATCACCTTCGGCTAGGGGTCAGGCTGTCTCGCCGCGAACCAGCCGGGTTTGCAGCAGCAGCACGTCCTGACAGGCCTCTCCCCGGATGCGGGCCACCAAAGATTTCGCGGCCGCCTTGCCGATGGCGGTGGTGGCCACGACCGTTGCGGTCAGCCGGCGCGGGCCGCTGTCCTTGCTTGGCACGGGCAAGGAAAAGACGATGGCGTGGGCCCTGGGGCGCCGCGTCGGGCTGCAACCCAACACCCCCAGTCTGGCGATCGAGGCCCCGTCCGGCGGCAATCAGCAAAAGATCGTCGTCGGCCGCTGGCTGGACTCGGGTCGCCGCCTGATGATCACCGAAGACCCGACCGCCGGCGTCGATGTGGGCGCCAAGGCCGAGATCTATCACCTGCTGTTTCAGGCACTCGCCTCGGGCATGGGCGTGCTGGTGGTATCGACCGATTTCGAAGAGGTCGCCGCCATCTGCCACCGCGCCATCGTCTTTTCGCGCGGCCTGCCCGTGGCCGAGCTGACCGGCGCGCAACTGTCCACCGCATCCCTGATCCAGTCCGCATCGGCCGGTGAAGCAGCCTGAGGTTCCCATGCCCGGTATCGAATCCAACGCCATCGAACCCACCAAGGACGAGTTGAAGGGCCTGTCCACCGGCGCCAGGCTGATCCGGCTGGCCCCGACCTATGGGCTGGTGATCCTGATGGGCATTCTGCTCGTCACCTTTTCGCTGCTGCTGCCCAACACCTTTCCGACGCTGCTGAACCTGCGCGCGATCCGGTCGGACAAGGCGATCATCGAGGCCCTGTCGCTGGCGGCGCTGGCGGCGCTGGCGGCGGG
>JANLQT010000576.1:0-2792 GCA_031368035.1 Rhodobacterales bacterium
AGGTCGCCGATGCGCTGCTCCGCTTTGAGTCCGCCATCGGGTTCAAGTCCTTCAAGGCGCTGACCATCGACGATGCCCGGCGCTTCCAGGACGCACTTGACCAGGCAAAGAACGCCAAGACCGGCAAGCCTGTGTCGGCCGTCTTCAGGGTAAACGTGCTGACCCAAGTGCGCGCCTTCATCCACTGGCTGGCGGACCGGCCCGACTACAAATCCCTTATCCGGCACTCCTTCGCGGACTTCTTCAGTCCAAAGCAGGAGTGATGCCCATGTCGCTCAGGCACGCCGCCCGGTTCCCGCGGCGACCGAGGCGCAAACCTTGCATGCGTTCAGGCAGATGCCGACGGCGACCGCGATCGACCGGAGGAACAAGGCCTTCTTTGCACTGATGATGTTGACCGGTGCCCGGATCGCGGCGGCGGCCTCGCTGACCATTGGTCACGTCGATCTTGTAGAGGGAAGCGTTGTCCAAGACGGGCGTGACGTGGACACGAAGTTCTCCAAGACCTTCACTAGCTGGTTCCTGCCCGGCGACCCCATTTTTCTTGAATGTCTTACGGCATGGATCGTCGAGTTGCGTGACAAGATGCTTTTCGGTCCGACCGACCCGATGTTCCCTCGGCCCGAGATGCGCGTCTCTCCAAAGCTTGGGTTCCAGTGCATCGGCCTGTCCCGCACGCCCCATTCCAGCGACAACAGCCTGCGCAAGTTCATCAGGGAGGCCCTTGCGGCCGCGGGTTTGCCGCCCTTCACGCCGCATCGCTTCCGCAACACGGTGGTCGATATGAGCAACAAATACTGCACCCGCCTGAAGGGATCAAAGCGATTTCCATGAACCTTGGTCACTCTAAGGTCTCTACCACCATCGACGACTATTGCCGCATCTCGCCGGAGCGGCAGGGCGAGATCATCAAGAAGATGCGGGATCAAAGCAAAGTCTAGGTCAATCGCGATACCGCCTGCCAAAAAGGGGAAAACCTGCGGCCCGTCGACAGGTGTCGCTTTCCGCGCCTACGTCTGCGCCGTGGGCCGGTTCACCAGTCGCCGCAACCCGACGGCATCGGTCAGGACGATGCGCCCATAGTCTGTCTCGACCAGCCCCGCCTTGCCGAACTTCCGCAAGATCGTGCCGGTGGAGTTGCGCGACAGGTTGGCGTTGGCGGCCAGCTCCTCATGTGTTGCCTGAACCTCGATCGGCCCGGCGTCACGGGGGCCCGGCAGGCGGGCCCCGGCGAAGCGCAGAAGGGCCGCGCCGCAGCGCCGCTCGCTGTCCCGGATCAACAGGTCAGCCGCGATCATCACCATGGTGTCGCCATATTCCAGCGAGAGAGGCAGGAAGTGTTGCCACCACTCGGGCCTGCGGGCCAGAACGGCATGGATCGACGCGGGCGAGATGCTGGCGGCAAAGACCTCGGTGCGGGCGACGGCGGTGGCCCGCCTCGGCTGGCCGCCGGATATGAACGGGCCGTAGCCCAGCCAATAGGCCGCATGGCCCAGCGTCAGGATCGGGGTGTCCGAGGCACCGAAGACAGTTGAGAACTCCACCACGCCAGACGCCATCCCGATCACGTCGGACGCTTCCTCGCCGCCCAACGTCACCAGCGCCCCGGCCTCGTGCTTGCGCCAACGGCTGGACGACAAAAGGGCATCCCGAAATTCAACCGGGGTCCGGCTTAGCCACGGCGAGGCCGCCAGCACGCGCAAGCCTTCGTCCCGGTCCATGCGATGCCCTCCCGCTGCAGTATTTTTTTCTATTAGCACAATTTTAGTCAGAGTCTTGTCCGGAAGGGTGGTATCCCGGTTCGCTGAGGTGACGCCGCCTAGCATAGAGTCTGCGGCTCGCCTCATTTGGTAAACTGCCCTACGATGGGCTGTGGAGCGGCTTTCGTGCAAGAAAAGAAAGTTGGGACACCATGACGACACAAGACAAGATTTCACGGGCAATTCTTCCCATCCCGGATCAGCACACGTCGGTTTGACGACCTGCGACGCGAAGGATCCGGACACCAAGTTCCCGCCGATCGAACAGTTGCGCCCGCCCAAGGGCGCGCCAAATGTGCTGGTCATCCTGCTCGACGATGTCGGCTTTGGCGCGTCGAGCGCCTTCGGCGGCCCCATCCCCACACCGAATGCCGAACGGCTGGCGGCGAACGGGCTGAAGTTCAACCGCTTTCACACCACCGCGCTGTGCTCGCCGACGCGCCAGGCACTGCTCACCGGGCGCAATCACCATTCGGTGGGCATGGGCTGCATCACCGAGTTGGCCACCTCGGCGCCGGGCTACTCCTCGGTGCTGCCGAAGAACAAGGCGCCGCTGGCCGTGACCCTCAAGCTAAGCGGCTACGCGACGGCGCAGTTCGGCAAATGCCACGAAGTGCCTGTCTGGCAAACCAGCCCGATGGGACCGTTCGACGCGTGGCCGACCGGCGGTGGCGGATTCGAGTATTTCTACGGCTTCCTTGGCGGCGAGACCCACCAGTTTTATCCGGCCATCTACGAGGGCACCACGCCGATTGAACAGGGCAAGAGTCCCGAGGAGGGCTACCACCTCACCGAGGACATGACAAACAAGGCGATGGGGTGGGCGCGCCAGCAGAAGGCGCTGATGCCCGACAAGCCCTTCTTCATGTACTTCGCGCCCGGCGCCACCCACGCCCCGCATCAAGTGCCGAAGGACTGGATCGCAAAGTGCAAGGGCAAGTTCGACGGCGGCTGGGACAAGCTGCGCGAAGAGACTTTTGCGCGTCAGAAGAAACTGGGTGTAATCCCGGCCGATGCGGTTCTCACCCCTCG
>JANLQT010000578.1:0-2230 GCA_031368035.1 Rhodobacterales bacterium
GCCGGTCGATGGTGTTCATGGGCTATATGCGCGCCGACAAGGGGTTCCTGTTCCTGCTGGATGCGCTGGAAGCCCTGCCCCCCGCCATCGCCCGCAACCTGCGCGTCAAGCTGGCGGCAAAATCGACCGGCGACGTCCTCATCGCCCAGCGGCTGAAAGACCTCGCCCGCCACCTAGGCGCGCTGGAGCATATCGACGGCTATACCCATGCCGACCTGCCCGCGATCTTGAAAGACGTGGACCTGGGCGTGGTGCCGGTGATGTGGGAAGACAACCTGCCGCAGGTCGCGCTGGAGATCATGTCGCACGGTGTCCCGATCCTGACCTCGGACCGGGGCGGCGCGCAGGAACTGTCGGGCAACCCCGATTTCGTCTTTGCCGCCGGCTCTGCCCTCGCCTTTGCCGAGGCGGTGCGCAAGCTGCAATCGGGCGAGGTGCCGCTCAGCGCGTTCTGGACTGACGCCATGCCGCTCCGCAGCATGGACGATCACCTCGCCGAACTCGTCGGCCTGTATGAAGCCGGCCTGCACGATCTGACCGCCCGCAAAGCCGCACCGGCCCCGGATCAGGCCCCCCTGACCGAGACCCTGCTGGACGAGGCGGACCTGATGGCCGTGCTGCCACCCCTGGCGATGCGCAACTGGATAGTGACCCATGCTTGATGTGATCCCGCTTCTGAACGCCCCCGCCCCTTGGGAGACGCAAGGCGCCTCGGCGCAGCTGCCGCCCGATTATGCCGCGCTTCTGGCGCTGTGGCCCGGTGCGCCCGCCGATTTCTTCCGCACCTCTGGCCCGGTGAACGAGGCGCTGCGGGCGGCGAAGTTTCAGGTGCCCGGTCTGGTGTTCGGTGACGCGGCAGAACAGGTGGATCTGGCGCCCGCCACGCTGGCCGCGCTGCAAGGCAAGATCACCGCGCTGGCGGGCAATGTGACGCCCCGGCGGATGGTCCTGACCGGGCCGATCCGCTGGGACGGCACGTTGCAGATCGACGATGTGACCGGCCTGACGCTGGATTTCTCTGCCGCAAGGATCGAGGTGACGCAAAGGGACGCGCCGCTGATCCGCATCGCGCGCAGCCGCCGCGTGGCCCTGCGCGGCCTTCGCATCGGGCAGCGCAACCATGCGGTGCTGGACATCGCCTCCAGCAGCGATGTCGGGCTGATGGACTCGGCCTGTGCCGGATCGGCAGAGCCTTGCGTGCTGATTTCGGGCGGCGCGTGCCGCGTGCTGATCGACCGCTGCGCCTTCCTGCGCAACACCGGCCCCGCGGTGCGCCTGCAAGGCGAGGTGACGGATGCCATCATCGCCCGCTCGGCCTTCGAAGGCCCTTCGCTGCACGCTTTCATCGAAGCCTCGGCCGCGCTGTCCGCGCGCGGCTTTGCCACCGCCAAGACCGAGGCGCGCGATGCGCTGACCTTGATGCACCCGACCGGACTGCGGGTGCTGGAAAACCGTTTTGGCGCGTCGGACCGGCCCGCCATTCTGGCCAAGGCCGGCTTGGGCCTTTGGGTCGAGCGCAATGATTTCGTCGGCTCTGCCAGCGGCGTTCTGGTGGTGGAGGGGCCGGGAATCGGTCTGATGCTGGCGGACAACCGCATCCAGGCGCCGCCCGGCACCGGCGCACCGCTGGTCAATCTGGCCGGTCTGGCGCTGGCCTGCGTGTTCCGCAACACATTCGAGCCGTCCGGGCAAGTGGCGCTGGCGGTGACAGGGGCTTTCGGCGGCCTGCTGATCGCCGGCAACACGATGATGATCGGGCCGGGGCCGGACGCTCCGGCTGCTGCCGTCCGGCTGTCCCCCGATGCGGGTGCCGCGTTCCTGTCCTGCACCCTGATGCTGAACACCCTGCGCGGCCCCTTTGGCAGCGGCATCGTGATCACCGGCGCCCTGCCGCGCTTGTTCCTGTTCGACAACCACCTGTTCGGGATGACGGGTTGGAGCCTTGAGTCCACGGTGCCGCAGCCGATGGCGACGTCGGTGAACAACTGGAGCCCGGTGAAAAGCCTGAACCTGGCCCTGAGCGAAGAGTTGATCGACGTGGCGCGGATGGTGCGCAGCGAAGCGTAGAATGGGTGATTCACCCATCACTTAGAGCGTGTCGTCTTGGTTGTGATTCAGGATTCCCAAATTGGTTGAACTGTGATTCTCTATCCTGACCAAATATAGGGGGTCGAGATGGGGAAGCCACATCCTATTGAGCTTCGTAGTCGGGTCATCGCCTTTGTTGAAG
>JANLQT010000634.1:0-3679 GCA_031368035.1 Rhodobacterales bacterium
TCTCGGTCATCGCCGGCGCAATCGAGTTTACCGCGATCTTCTCGCGGGCGTAGCGGCGCGCCAGATCCTTGGTCAGCGTGTCCAGCGCCGCCTTGGACGCGCGGTAATGCGGTGGGTCGAACACATCGAAATTGTAAGCACCGTTCGAGCTGATGTTGACAATCTTGCGCACACCCGGTCGTCCCGCCATCAGCGGAATGACCGCTTGGCAGCAATGAAACGCACCTGAGAAATTCAGCGCCATCTGCCGGTCCAGCTCCTGCGCCGGGATGTTCGGAAAGTCCGACATGAAGCAGGTGCCCGCGTTGTTGACGAGCGCGTCTACGCCGCCGTGATCCTGCCCAATCCGCGCGAAGACCGCGGAGATCGCCGCGGCGTCGGTCAGATCGACCACGTGGCCGGTGAACCCAGCCGCCGCCATGCTGTTCAGGCCCGGCACGTCGATGTCCAGCCCGACGACGTGCAGCCCGTCCGCAAGCAGCTTGGCGGTGATCGCACGGCCAAGCCCGCCTGCTGCTCCGGTGACCACGGCTATTCGCGTCATGTTCTGGCTCCTGTGTCGCTAGGTCGATGTTGGCAAGGCGCTTTTGGCGATGCGGCAGACCACTGAATAGGCGGGATTGTAGACGTTGGCGATGTCATAGCGCACAGACATGGCCATCACGTGGCCCGCCGCAATGGCATCAAGGCCGAAATCCTGCGCGAGCCAGTCCAGCATTTCGGTGGTCGCGTGTTGCAGGGCCTGATCCAGCGGCCTCGCGTTGCCGATGGTGAAAATCTCGGTGGCGGTTTCGCCGCGCGGCCAGCCCTGTGCCTTTTGCTTCAGCACCTGCACCGTGAAATGAACCTCTGCCGAGGTCTCGATCCCGGTTCCGGCAATCTCGCCATCGCCCTGTGCAGCGTGGACGTCGCCCAGAAAGAACAGCGCACCGGGTTCGCTGACGGGAAAGAACATCGTCGTCCCGGCGCGGATGCCGCGATAGTCCATATTGCCGCCGAAAGATCCCGATGTGGCGGTGGAGATGAATTGACCTTCGTCCGGGGCCACCCCCAGACAGCCGATCATCGGGTCAAGCGGCACGGACCAGGATTGCAGGGCAGCGGGCGCCGACCGGAGCGACACTTGCTGACCGTTGCGGTCAATGTCCCAAAGGATTTTATCACGTGCGGGCAGGCAGGCAACCTTGTCTGGGTCAACCACGTTGCGGGCGAGGCCCTGGCGGGTCCAACCCTGACGCCGGGTCATCTCGATCGCCTCGATGGTGACGGCAAGGACGTCACCGGCGACCGCGCCTTCGACGTAGAACGGACCGGTCATCGGGTTGGGGTCGTGGCCCGCTTGCGCCTCGTCGGCATCAAAGCCATGGGCGTCAATCGTCGCGGCGACGACGCTGTCGCCATCGGCGACCCGCAGCACCGGGGCGTGCGGACCAATGGTGTTGAAGAACCGCTCGGGCGAAATGCGGTGGACAGTCATGGCACGCTCCTAGGGTGAAAGCAGGGAATGCCGTCAGCCGCGAACTGCAGACGCATGGGCGCAAGTCTTGTCGAGCCGGCGGTAATTCGCAAGAGGCGCGACCCTATGGCCCTTCCGCACGCAAGGCGGACGGCCTAGACCTCGCTGGGATAGCGAAGTCCGATCTGCCGGCGCACTTCGTCAAGGGTCCGCATGATCGCCACGGATTGTGATGGTGGCAAAATCTCTCCCGTCGTCAGCCCGGCCGCGATCAAGCGTTCGACCTCGTCCGCCTGAAACTGCATCCCCCGGCCTTCGACTGCTCCGTCAAAGGTCTCAGTCACGTTATTGCTGTTGTCATAAACCCGGAACGTCGTAGGCGAATACCAGACCCGGTCGATCTCGATCCGGCCGTTGGTGCCAACGACGCTGGCCCGGTTCGGCCCTGTGCTGTCGAGGGAGGATAACGTGGTGGCGATCGCACCCGAGGCATAGTGGAAGATTGTCGCCACCTGCGTGTCCGCGCCGGTGTCCCGGAACGTGGCCGACGCCTTGATGGTGGCCGGCTCTCCAAGAATGTCCCAGGTGAACGAGATAGGATAGATCCCGAGATCAAGCAGTGCCCCGCCGCCGAGTTCCATAGCATTCAAACGGTGATTGGGATCGTCGGGCAGTTTCTGGCAATGGTCGGCGGTGATCGACCGGACGTCGCCGATCGTGCCTGCGGCGATGATCGCGCGGATACGGATCATATGCGGCAGGAACCGCGTCCACATTGCTTCCAGCACCACCAGGTTCGTCGCTGCGGCGAGGTCCACGATCTCCGCCGCCTCGGCCGCGTTGATGGTGAAGGATTTCTCCACCAAGATGTGCTTGCCGGCATTGAGGGCAAGTCTGGCGGCGGCGACATGCTGGGGATGCGGCGTCGCGATGTAGGTGATGTCGACATCGGGGTCTGCCACAAGCGCCTCGTAACTTCCATGCGCCTTGGCGATGCCAAACTCCTTAGCGAAACGGTCAGCCTTGGCCTGCGTGCGCGAGCCCACCGCCGTCACCGCATGGCCCGTCAATAGGAGATCCTTGACGAACAGTTCGGCAATCCAGCCGGTCGCAAGAATGCCCCATCGTGGTTTCGTCACCAATTTCGTTCTCCCTGGATATCGCGCTCAAAACCTGTTTGGCCGCCCTACCGGCCGCCCTCGATCTTGCGGCCACGCTGCTGCGTTCCGCCCAAGCCATAGGGATAATCGCTGACCCGGGGCGCGCTTACCTCGGTGAGCGCTGCCAGCTCTGCCCGCTCAAGCACCAGGTTTGCCGCGCCAAGGTTGTCGGCAAGCTGCGCCCGCGTCCGCGCCCCGAGGATGACCGAGGTCACCGCTGGTTGTGCCGCGACCCAGGCCAGGGCGACCTGCGCCATGCTGGCGCCGCGCGCCTTGGCCAGATCCTCAACCGCTCCGATGATCGCCCAGGTCCGCTCCTGAGCATTCCGCGCCTCATACGCTTCCATGCCGCGTTTGGGATTTTCGCCCAGTCGGCTCGCGCCCTTCGGCATCTGATCGCGCTGGTATTTGCCGGACAGCCAGCCCCCGCCCAGCGGCGACCAGGGCATCAGGCCCATGCCGGTATCCTGGCAGGCCGCGACGATCTCCAGCTCGATCTCCCGCACGAGGAGGCTGTATTGCGGCTGCAGCGTCACCGGCCGAGCATAGCCTCGCGCCTTGGCGATCTCGGAGGCTTTGGCGATATGCCAGCCGACGAAGTTGGAAAAGCCGTAGTAGGCGATCTTGCCAGCGCGCACGGCATCATCAAGGAAGCGCAGCGTTTCCTCGATCGGGGTCAGGGCATCCCAGGCGTGCATCTGGTAGAGGTCGATCTGTTCGACCCCCAGCCGCAGCAGGGATGCATTCAGCGCATGGGTCAGGTGCCGCCGCGACAGACCAAGGTCATTCGGGCCGGGGCCCATCGGGAAACGCCCCTTGGTCGCGACCACCGCCTGCGCAGCCTCGGTCGGATGCGCTTTCAGCCAGCGCCCGACGATCTCCTCCGACGCGCCGGCGGAGTAGACATCCGCGGTGTCGATGAAATTGCCGCCGGCCGCGAAATAGTCATCCATCAGCTGGTGCGACGTCGCCTCATCGGCTTCGGCCCCGAAGGTCATGGTGCCAAGGCAATAGGCGGACACGACCGCACCACTGGGACCGAGTTTGCGATATTCCATGGTAA